>JBGTFX010000283.1:0-1603 GCA_041747055.1 Balneolaceae bacterium | reverse complement strand
CCAATTTTTTTCGTTCGAACATGTGGCAATGGTTTTCCTTCATCACCCAAAAACTCAATATTTGCTTTCGACTCTACAAAGCTTATAAAATCGGCTTTATCTTCATCCTGCTTTTCGAGCATACCCATGAGTTTTTTCCACTCATTCTCTGAAACCCATAAAGTTGCATCGGGAAATGTAAGCTCCCAATAGCCACTTTTCCGGCCGGCGAGTCCGCCAATATGATCCCAATGAAGGTGACTCGCAAAAATATCCGTTACTTCAAAATCTGCGATTCCATGTTCAGCAAGATTCTCTTTAATCGTATCCGTAGAAGTATCTACACCAAACTCACCAAGACCCACATCAAACAGAATATTCCGATCGCCGTCTTTAATTAGACATGGATTTATTGAAAGTTTTAAGGCTCCTTTATTGGGAGGATCATTGCGATCGATCCGGTTAAATTTCTTATCGAGCCCTACTGAAAAAGTCCCTTCGTATAAAGGGTGCACAGGAAATATATCTTTTGATTCGTTACTCATCAGGTGAATATCTGGATAAAAGCTATTGTAAAGTCAAATTTTTGGTTAAATAAAAAATAACAGGTTTGAGGGATGATACATCTCTATTTTCTTTTCTCTTCAAACTTATCGTACGCTTCAATAATATCTCGGACAAGTTTATGACGTACCACATCATTTTGATCGAGATAAACAAAGGAGATCCCGTCAATATCCTTCAGTATTTTTTGAATGACAATCAAACCTGACTCCTGTTTTTTTGGAAGATCGGTTTGGGTTACATCACCGGTAATAATGGCGCGACTGTTGAAGCCAATACGGGTGAGAAACATCTTCATCTGAATATTTGTGGCGTTCTGAGCTTCATCAAGTATAACAAAAGCGTTATTAAGGGTTCGTCCACGCATGTAGGCGAGTGGTGCAATTTCAATGACATTTTTGGCCAGCTGAAATTCCAGTTTATCATATTCGATCATCTCCTCGAGGGCATCATATAAAGGCCGAAGGTATGGATCGATTTTCTCTTTCAGGTCACCCGGTAGAAAACCAAGATTTTCACCCGCTTCAACGGCAGGTCGGGCCAGTATAATTTTTTTAACTTTTCGGGCTTTGAGGGCACGTACGGCAAGTGCTACAGAAGTATAGGTTTTACCGGTTCCCGCAGGTCCGATAGCAAACAAGATGTCGTTGTTTTCGGAGGCTTTTACAATGGCTCTTTGTCCGGGTGTTTTTGCTCCAACGGCTTCTCCGGTATGTGTGTGAAGAATTACATCTCCTGATTCCTGCTCAAATGAGGATATTTTTTCCCCGGTACTTTCCGCTTTATTTGCAAGTGCAAGTAAGGTGGTTATATCTCCGGGGGTAACGTTACCGCCCCGTTTTGCCATGGATATCATTTCGTTGATGATATCACGAAGTATGTCGATATCTTTTTCGGGGCCGAGTATTCGTATTCGATTTCCCCTTGCGGTAATTTTTGTTTCGGGAAACTCTTTATCCAGCTGTGTTAAGTTCTTGTCTCCGAAACCAAGTATTACGGTAGGATCAGTGTCCTCTATAAAAATTTCTTCTTCTGATACTTGTCTTTCTGTCTCGATAGC
>JBGTFX010000282.1:0-12489 GCA_041747055.1 Balneolaceae bacterium | reverse complement strand
AGAGGAAAAGAAATCGAAATCTGCAAAAATTACGAGTATTTCATCAGTTTGGATGAAGCGGATTCAGGATGGATTTTCTCACTATAAAATAGGCTACGCTGCTGTCATTTTTATAGCCGGACTGTTGGCCGGAAATATATTTGATCTATCAGGCAAACAGGATCAAAAAATAGATAATCTCACCGCTGAAGTACATCAAATGCGTGAGATTATGATGATGAGTCTATTGGAAAATGACTCCCCTATCGAGCGGCTTAGAGCTGTTAACATCAGCAATGAACTGCCTGAATCCGATCATAAAATTGCTGAAGCACTACTTCAAACGCTGAATAAAGATCCGAACGTAAATGTGAGAATTGCAGCAGTGGATGCGCTCATCAATCATGCTTCGAGTCCTTCTGTGCGCAGCGGTATGATCAACTCCATCACGAAACAAGAATCGCCATTGGTTCAGATTGCGCTTGCCGATGCCATGATTGCTTTGCAGGAAAGAGAATCGGTAGACCAGTTTAGAAAACTACTTGAACAAGACGACATGAATTACAACGTGCGTAACAAAATTGAACACACAATACTCGCATTAAACTAACGGAGATTTCTATGAAAACAGTAAACGTTCAAAAAAGACATTTCACTCTTGTGGGAAAAGCTCTCTTCATGTATCTATTCATTTTTTTTATCTCTGATGGTATAATTGAAGCTCAAACAATCAGCCAAACCATACAAGAGACAGCACATTTCAAAAATACAGCTAACACAGGCAATATTCTCAGTGTCTATAACATACGTGGTAAGGTAATTATCGAAGGTTATGAAGGGGATGAAATTAGAATCTCTGCAAATAAATGGGTGGAAGCCGGTGATAATGAAAAAGCTCAAATAGGTATTGATGAACTACAGTTAGTGGTTGAACAGATGGATAATGAAGTGCTCATCTATGTGGATGCACCCTTTGTGGCGTTGAAGCGAAAAAACGGCAGTATAAGCTATAATGTGAATCGGTTTAGTTCGAAAGATGATTATGAATTTTCTATTGCGATCACAATTCAGGTACCGGAACAGACGAATATAAAGTCGTCAACCATAACCGGCGGTGAAGTGATTATTAAGAATGTGAATACGGAAAGTATAGTCGCATCAAACATAAACGGAGATGTGATACTGGAGCGGGTTTCGGGTAAAACAATTGCTACTACTGTTAACGGAAATATTAGAGCCAACTACAATATAAGTCCAAATCAGAATTCAGAATATAAAACAGTAAATGGTTCTATAGAGGTAGAGTATCCTGTTGATCTTTCCGCTGATATTCATTTCAAGAGCTTGAGAGGAGATCTTTATAGTAATTTTGAAAACATTGAACTACTTAAAAGTCGTACTGAAACCAACCGTGGGAGAAATGGCACAAGATGGCAAATAAATAAATTTTCACCAATTCGTATTGGTAATGGTGGCCCGGAACTGCAATTCAACGTGGTTAACGGAGATGTGTATCTAAAACAAATTAAATCTTAAACAAACACATGGTAAATTCAATGAAAGCATTTAACATACTTCCCGAAATTTTAACTACCGTATTTCTTTCTATTATTTCGAGTCTAATCCTTTTTTCAACTTCGGTGGCTCAGGAGCAAATTGCCATTCCCCTTAGCAACCCGGATCAACCAGGAGAATTATATTTAAGCATGATTCGAGGCAGCCTGCAGATCACAGGATACGAAGGTAAAGAGGTAATTATTCAATATGATAACGGGCAGGAAGCCAGGCCCCAAAGTGAGGCTTCTCGTGACGGACTTCGCCGAATTTCCAACAATAGACTGGGCTTTGAAGCAACTGAGAGAAATAACCGGGTGGAAATCACTAATGTATCTCCAGTTAAAGAAATAGATTTCATGATCAGGGTGCCTCAGAATTTTTCAATGAAAATTTCCATTGTACACGGCACCGACTTTATGGTAGAGAATGTTAATGGTGATCTTGAAATCAATCATGTAAATGGTGAAGTGAAGCTAATTAATATTGGCGGGTCCGCTTTGGTTAATACCGTAAATGGAGATATTAAAGCAACTTTCCGCAGTGTTGCCGAGGGTAAGCCCATGGCTTTCAGTAATGTGAATGGAGATATTGACATAACTTTTCCTGCTTCCGCAAAACTGACGGCTAAAATGAAGTCCGAATGGGGGGATATGTTCACGGACTTTGATATGGAAATGAAACAGGGGGAGAATATCAGCCGTGGAAATACCCGGTCAGGCGGAGTCAAGATATCAGTTAATAACTGGATACTTGGTGAAATTAATGGCGGGGGCCCGGAGTATCTTTTTAAATCTCTCCATGGTGATATCTATATCAGAAAAAGATAGAGTGCGATCCTTGAGTCTCAAGTTTTGTTAAAAAAGTGGCAATGAAAATATTACACTTACCAATCTTTTTGAATATAAGCGAAACAAAAACTTGCAGAATTCGAATTGGAATGTAGCACATGGAATTACAGGATAAATAAAACGATGAAAGTAATATTAAGTATTTTGACACTCATTCTTTTCTGTGGATCTGCTTTAGGGCAGGAGTCATTAATACAACCTCGTGATACAAATTCATCAGGTACAAGAGGGGATATACGATTAGGAACATCGAGTAATCCATTGATGACTGCTGTAAGAATGACAAATGATACATCCCCTATTGTTTTGGATGGATTTTTGGATGATGAGAGCTGGAAGCGGGCACCTGTTGCTACCAAGTTTACTCAGCGATTTCCTGATAATGGTAGACCGGCAACCGAAAATACTGAAGTAAAAATTCTGTATACAGATGATGCCGTTTATGTAGGTTTTATGGCATACGACTCGGCTCCCGACTCCATTATAGCACCTCTTTTTCGCCGTGATGGAAATCAACCGAGTGATTGGGTTTACGTAAGTTTCGACAGTTATAACGACAGCCGTACAGCCTTCTCTTTTGCGGTTAACCCACGGGGTGTTCAAAAGGATATACTTTATTATGACGACTCCAAAGAGGATGTTTTGTGGGATGCGGTTTGGGTAGCAAAAACACAGATTCTGGAGAATGGATGGTCTGCAGAAATTCGAATACCACTATCCCAATTACGATTTAGTTCAGTCAATAATGAACAAGCTTGGGGAGTAAACTTTCAGCGAAGAATTGCCCGAAATGGAGAAGTATCTTTTTGGGCTCCCACATCACAAAATGAAAATAGATTGGTATCAAGGTTTGGACGGTTAAATGGAATCAGCGGCCTTAAAGAACCCACTCGTTTGGAGATTGTCCCTTATGCTGCCGGTAATTTATTGCGTGAACCCGACCCGGGAACCGGAAACCCTTTTTATAACAGCAATCATTTTGGCGGTAGTTTGGGTGGTGATATCAGGTACGGCCTCACCTCTGACATCACCCTTACTGCTACCATAAATCCTGATTTTGGACAGGTAGAAGCAGATCCCTCCGTTATAAACCTATCGGCAAACGAAAACTTCTTTTCCGAACGGAGGCCATTCTTTTTGGAAGGAAATGAAATCTTCCAATTTGGAAGAACTAAAACCTTTAGCAGCTTTGGGAATCCGGCAACATTCTATTCACGCCGGATTGGACGAGCGCCACAGGGAAATCCTTCACGGGCCGGTGAAGCGGCTCAGTTTACAGATCAACCCGATCATACCACGATAGCAACAGCTGTTAAACTGAGTGGAAAAACACAATCAGGTTGGTCTATTGGCGCATTAAATGCAATTACTCTTCAAGAAAATGCGCGTTTTCAAACTCCAAACGGGCTGAATGAACGTGTTGCAGTAGAGCCTATGACCAATTACCTGGTTACAAGAACCAAAAAGGATTTCAATGAGGGTGATACCTATGCGGGTGGATTTTTCAGTGCGGTAAACCGTAGTATAAATGATACATATTTTGAAAATTTTCTTCGCTCATCGGCTTACCTTGGCGGAGCAGACTTTGAGCATAATTTTGGTGATCGAAAGTGGGTTACCAGTGGTGTAATATCATATAGTGTGATTAATGGTTCGGAAGAGTCAATCAATCTTGCACAGCGATCACCTGCACGTTATTTCAATCGTATAGATTCCGATAGGCTGGAGCTCGATCCGGGAAAAACAAGCCTCGCCGGATTTGCCGGGGAAGTGAGTTTACAGAAACAGGGTGGAGATAAATGGTTGGGATCGATTACGTATTCCGAAGTTAGTCCCGGGTATGAAGTAAATGATTTGGGATTTCAAAACCGTGCTGATTACAGGGCAGTGGAGGGAGGAATTATTTATCGTAAAATAGATCCCAAATTTTTTCAATATTATGAATTCTACCTATTCTCAAGTAATGCCTGGAATTATGATGGTGATCATATTAATCAGGGCTACGAAAGCGGAGGTAACCTTCGGTTCAATAATCAATGGAGCACCAACTACAATTTAAATTATAACACTCGCGAAGATTCAGATCGGCTTACCCGTGGAGGACCTGTGGTGAAAAGTCCATCAAGAATAAACTTTAATGTAAATGTAAGTTCCAACCGCAATAAACCGATATCCTTTAATGCAGGAACGTTTCAATCTTTTGATGAAGAAGGGGGAGGCAATCATGGGTATTGGGCCGGAGTTCAATTAAGCCCAATGCCATCGCTTCAAATCAGTTTCTCACCGGAGTTTATTCTCAGCAATAATATGGCACAGTATATACTTACTGTGGATGATGCCGGAGCGGATTTTACGTTTGGAAACCGGTATGTATTTTCAGAGATCGATCAAAAAACTTTAATTGGAAATATACGTCTCGATTGGACTTTCTCAACCACTATGAGCTTACAAACCTATGTAAGGCCATTTATTTCATCAGGTGAATTTAACAACTTTAAAGAGCTTGCTGCTCCACGAACATTCGAGTTTAACCGGTATGGTGAAGATATTGGAAGCATAACGGAAAGTGGAGGTCAATACACTGTAGATCCGGACGGAACAGGCTCCTCTAATTTTACCTTTGGAAATCCTGATTTTAACTTTCGGTCTATTCAGGGGAATGCTGTTTTCAGATGGGAGTATCAACCAGGATCCACTCTATTTTTGGTGTGGCAGCAACAAAGGAATGATTTTGAAGGTACCGGTAATTTTGATTTTGGCCGGGATATGGGAGAATTATTTCGATCAAAACCTACCAATATATTCCTTGTGAAAGCTAGTTATTGGTTTGGATCATAGTGGTTTTAGTCCCCCAATAATTTTCCCAGCGGTTGAAGACCTTCCGAGTGGTTAGAGATAATTTTGATTGTGGCAAAGATGGGCACAAACAATATCATCCCTGCCACTCCCCAAATAATTCCTCCCAATATCACTGCTACTATTACTGATAGTGCATTCAGTTCTACTTCTTTTCCGATAAGTAAAGGCTCTAAAACATAGCTCTCTATAAGCTGAATGGTAAGGACACAAATTACAAAGAATAGTATTTGATAGAAATCATCAAAGAAAATAAGAGCAAAAGTTATCGGTAATATTCCGCTGATAAGGGGGCCTATATATGGAATGATAGTTACTAACGCTCCAAAAAGAGTAAGAAGTAGGGCGTAGGGAAGGCCAAAAAGAATAAAAGTTATATAGTACATGATGGCCAAAGAAAAAATCACCTGTATTCTTCCCCACAGATAGCGGAAAACAACTTTGCTGATTTTACTCAATGCTTCTTTGGCATTTTCTTCTTCACTACCCGGTGAGTACATACTAATAATGAAGGTCATTAGCTTGCCACGATATAACAGAAACAGGAATGTGTACACAAAAACCAAAAAGAATTGGAAGGCAAGTTCAAGGATATTGCCAATAAATCCTGCTATTTGTGATTCTATGATTTCCCATAAAGTATCTATTCCTGCAACCTCTTGTTGAGATTCTCCGGTTGCATCAGCAACTTCCTCTTGGATCCGTTCTATGGCCGTCCTTAACTCTTCTTCAATTGAAGGTAGTTCTTCTGCAAATTCACTTATCTGATAGATAAACAGGTAAAAAAATATCCCTGAAAATATGAAAAGCGTAAACGTACTGGCCAAAGAGGAGAGGATTCTGTTGAACTTATGGTTCTCCAGAAAATTTGAAAATGGGACAATTAGCATAGCCAGAAATATCCCGAAAGCAAGAGGGGTTAAAAAGGTGCCTAAATGATACATAAACAGCAAAACTGCCGCTAAAAAAATTAGTAGTCTGTTGGCCCTGTCTAAAAATTTCATTCTCTCTTATCAGTGTTCTGCTCTTCTCTTTACTAAATATATATTTCGTAAGTGATTTTTTATAATTTAAAAAGCTTCCTTTGCTCATTATCTGCTCTGCAACGGTTCTTTTAAAAATATTAGGCTACTCCTGTAATACCTTTCTTCGGATAAGGAAGAAATAGAGGCGCTAGTTGTTATTGACGAAAAGAGGCGATAGTAAGAGAAGTTAGTAGGTTTATTGAGATGATGAAGTCATGGAAAGTGGTCAGCGTGTGAACTCTCACAAACTCTTATAGAGGTGATGGAGGGATGATTTTTTGATAAAAATTTTTTGAATAGGTGAAGAGAGATATACGAATGAGCAGTCTCAAGAGGGTAAAACACTTAATAATTACATGATTTTTTGTTTAGCAAATTCAGCTAAAAAATTAGTCTATAATAAAGTGTAAGATTTGATTGCCTCGATTTAAGTGTGGGTAAAAAGGAAGAGGGTGATAATCCTCCTGCATAAATAAAGAGAATTATTTGGTGGTAGAGAATTAGCTGAGACGATGAGAGAAGTTGTCTCTAGGCAACAGAAATTTTTATACCTAATAGAATATGTGGCAAGAGTTTCCAATCTATTTCTTCTCTTAAAAGGAAGCTTTCATTCACGGATGATTGTATTTAATCAACCAATTATTGAGCCAAAAAAAGAGAATTTAAAAGGTTTTAATACAATTTTGAATAGGTAGAGTATTAGGAATCTGAATATTATTTATTTATGATTAAATCATTAGAATTAAAATAAGTTTAATCTCAAGAATGAGATTAAATCTTTAGGTAAATAACAATATTGAGATTAAAATATATAAAATCTCAAACCAGGGATGATTTTAAATGGACTCATCAGATCCATCGAAAGATAAATTAGTGGGACGCCTCAAAAAACTTGAGTCAGTTTTGGATATGAAACCTGCTGAAATGGCTGAGTTAGGAGGATGTAGTAGAGCTACATACTATCGCTATCGAAAAGGGGTGTCGACCCCTTCGTTGGATTTTTTAAATCGTATTCTCAAATACGAGAAGTCCATTAATGCAGAGTGGTTACTCGAAGGAAATGGCAATGTGCTCAAAAATTTGGATGGAGAGGATAAAAAATTAAGTTCACCGTTAGATGGTAAAGGTAGTTTTCATCCTTTTCCATTGTATAAAATGCACTCTGATGGCAAAAATGGAAATGATGTCGATACAATAGTAAATGAGATTCAAAGTATTTCTTTCTCAAAAACGTTTCTAAAACTTCTGCTTCATAATGATGGCTCTATGGATTATAAGAATGCTTTTGCTATGGTTGCAGAAGACAGCTGTATGATGCCGGAAGTAAAAGAAGGAGGTATTATAATTATTGATAACAATCAGATTACTCCATATTCAGACGGGATTTTTGTAGTAAAATATGATGAGTTTATACGCATGAAAATAGTGCAGCCGTTGCCGGGTCATAAATTCCTATTAACTACCTTAGATAAAAAGTATGAACCTATCATAGTGGAAAAAGATCAGGATGGCTTTGAAATACTTGGCAGGGTTGTGTGGAGTGTTAATCCTGTTTAGCCTATTTTAGGCAGATTCTTCCTTAGTTTTTGAACATTTGTGGCCAGACATTTAAAAATGTATGTCCATATCTATTGATGATAGACTGATGTATCTTTAACATGCCGAATGGTAGATCAGCAACCTCCTGTCTCAGCCCTCTTCCTCGATAAAGAAACAAATCCTTTGTTTTCTTCTTTCATGAAGCTATCGGAAGTACTCACCTTAAAAATAAAAACGTATGACTACCAAAAGAATAACAATTTTAATTACATGTTTGATTGCTTCAGTATTAATTTTATCCAGCTGCTCAAGTTGGAGCAATGCTGCTAAGGGTGCAGTTATTGGAACAGGTGGTGGCGCAGCAGTGGGAGCTGTTATTGGAAAAACACTTGGAAATACCGCTGCGGGTGCGATTGGCGGAGCCGTTGTTGGAGGAACTATTGGTGCAATTATTGGCAACAATATGGATAGAAAAGCCAGGGAGATGGAAGAAGAGATGGATGGTGTTACTATTCAGCGGGTAGAGGAAGGAATTGCCGTAAGTTTTGATAGCGGACTGTTGTTCAACTACGATTCATCTACTTTAAGACCGGAAGCACAGCTCAACCTGGGAAAACTATCCAAGATTCTTAGCAGGGACGAAGATACAATTTTATTAATTGTAGGACATACAGACTCATCCGGAGATGAGAATTACAACATGAGCCTTAGTGAACGCCGTGCTCAATCAGCCGCTAACTTCATGATTAATGAAGGATTGGTTAGAGAAAGAGTTCAAACCAGAGGCAGAGGAGAACTTGAGCCCATAGGTGACAATCTAACGCAGGCAGGCCGACAGGAAAATCGCCGGGTAGAGGTTGCAATCTATGCGAGCCCTGAATATGTAAAACGCCTTCAAGACGCAAACTAAGTTTAGATTTAAGTGATTTTGAAATCCCTCAACTATTTTCTTTGCAAGAAAATACTGAGGGATTTTTTTGTTTATTCATGCTTCTTTCTTGATAACCGATAGTAACCTCCTTATCTACAATTAGAAATAGATTTTTAACAGTTAGAACAGTGTTCAAATGGATTTAAAATTATCCGGTACAGTGAAGCAGATTTTGGAAGAGCAGTCCGGTGAAAGTAAAAACGGACCGTGGAAAAAACGTGATTTCATTTTGGAAACACCGGGGAAATTCCCCCGGAAGGTGTGTATTACGCAATGGGGGGATCAGGTCGATCAGGGAAATGTAACCGTGGGTGAAACCATTACAGCCTTTATTGATGTTCAAAGCAGAGAGTACAAAGGGAACTGGTACACGGACGTAAAAGCATGGAAAATTGAGAAAGGCGATACGGCCTCAAGCGGTAGTGACGAGCCCAAGGATATAGACTTTGGCCCCGATGGTGGTGATGAGGCTCCTTTTTAGAGAGCGGGTATAATTCAGATATAAATCTTCAAATAAGAAAATAACTCCAAGAAATTATGAATAATTTATTTGAAGAACTGAATTTAAAATTATTGTCCACTCAATTGATTCATACTACTTATATATTCAACTCCAGATAAATTATAAGCGATGGCACCATTGTCATTGTAAATGAGCAAAAAATTAGTAGAACTTCCTAATATAATCCCATTATTAATATCACCATTATATGAAAATTCAATAATCTTACTCCCTTCTTTTTTTTCAGTTAAATTTTCAGAATAGTTTTCTTTAATTTCTATTGCCTGCGTTTTCCCGTCATATTGAGACAAATAGATAATTCCCCCTACTATTATGAATATGAAAAAAAATAAAAAGCCTGCCGTCATTATAATTAATGACAACAAGTAAAAAAATTTTGCCCATAAGGCAAAAATTCCGTCATTCTCGTTTTCAAGAATATGATTATTAGATAAACCCTCTTCTTTATCTTCGTCTTCGCTCTTTTTAGAATCTATTTCAAATCTTTCATCTAACCACATGAATAGTACAGAGAAAATTGAAATTGCCACAATAAGCAATAAAGAAGCAACTGGATAATCCCTAAAAGGTTGACTTGTTACTGAAATTGTCCTGAGTACACCGTTAAGTATTATTTCATTAAAAGAAATAGATAAAAGATACTCTGAAAGACCAAATTCTGATAAAAACCCTCTATAGTTTGATATCCCTACTAAATAAAAAAACCTGTTAAAATTGTAATAATTAAGGCAGAATTAACTAAAATACTGTTGTTCTTCATTCTGAGTGCTTTTAATTTTATCGTATCTATTTAATAAAGTATAGATTAAAATCAAATTGAAGAAGAAGTAAACAAATAGAACCCTTTGCAAAACCCCCTAAGAATGTGAGTTTTTGCTTGGATTCGTTTATTTTTGGTCAACTTTAAATTTTTTATTCAAAATCATATTTTTTCATGGCTGACGGTAATCAATTAGGTTTTGGAGACGGACTCCTTTCCAATCGGCAAAAAATCAGTAAACTCTCCAAACATCTGGCAAAGCTTGATCAAATCATTGACTGGAAACCCTTGGTTCGGGAGATCTCTATCATCGATAAAACCGATACAAAAACCGGCGGACGTCCTCGTAAAAATCCTCTCTGGATGATTAAAGCTACTTTTTTACAATCTCTGTTCAGCCTGAGCGATCCTCAGCTGGAAGATCAGCTCATTGACCGGCTGAGCTTTCAGCGGTTTGTGGGGATCAACCTGGATCAGGAGATCCCGGATTTTAGTACCTTTTGGCGGTTCAAAGAAGCACTGAGTACCCACAATTTGGACCAGCGTATCTTTGAGTTGATTAACCAGCAGTTGGAAGCCATAGGGCTGATGGTAAAGAAAGGAACCATTGTTGATGCCTCTATTATTCCATCATCGGGTCGGCCGTTATCGAATAAAAAGCGCGAGGAACTGGACGCTAACCCGTCCTCACAAATCGACATCGATGCCACATCCACTAAGAAGGGCGGCAGGTATTATTTTGGATACAAAGGCCATATTGGTATGGATATTGAGTCCAAACTTATTCGCAAAGTCACGTTTACCCCGGCGAATGTACACGACAGCACACAAACCGAAAAATTGGTCAGTTATGACGAGAAGGCCTTATTTGGTGACAAAGCCTATGTGGATGGCCATCATAAATATTCAGCCCGCCACTATGGTTGGTACTACGGGGTGCTGGACAAAGCCACCCGTAGGCAGCCGTTGTCGGCCTCACAGAAAAAGCGAAATCGAAAACTCAGCAGCGTTCGGGCAGCCGTGGAGCATCCATTTGCATGGATGAAGACCAAAGCGAATCTGGTGGCCATGCGAGCCAAGAACGAGACTCGAAACCGGCTGCGATTTGTGTTTGCCTGCATTGGATGGAACCTAAACAGAGCCGGATTTTTACTTAAAAAGTCCAACCCCGTGGGATCGGTAGCTCTATGAGGCAAGAAATGAACATAAAAGCAGCCCAAAATGGCCTTTCGAAGGCTAATGAAGGGCTTTGTCAATCCAGATTCTTTAAAAATATTGACAACGATAAGAAAATCAGGTCAACATTCAGCCATAAAAAATAAAACAAAGAACAACGAAGGGTTATTCAAAGCCTTCAAATAGTTAATCACTGATCTATATTCTCTAATAGCTATAAATATTTAACTTAAGTTGTACCCGAGAGAGGACTTGAACCTCCACGTCCGTAAGGACATACGCACCTGAAGCGCACGCGTCTACCAATTCCGCCACTCGGGCAATTAACAGTCTTAAATATAGTAAGGTTTTTCATCCTCTTACAATAGAAATATTATACAAACCTTTATTTTCTTCTGCATTAAAACTGTATTTTTAAAATTCTAAAAAAGAAACTAACAGGACAAAGGGGAACGTATGATTGTATATCTAAATGGCTCATTCATAGATCAAAAAGACGCCAAAATATCCGTAAATGATCGGGGATTTTTATTTGGTGATGGCATATATGAAGTGATTCGGGTTGTGGAGGGGAGCTACATTTTGGCGCAAGAGCATATGGACAGAATGGATGAGGGGCTTGAAGCTCTAAGCATACTTTTGGAATCCCCTGTTCGCAAAGAGATGTTAGCAATCGGACAGGAACTTATCAAAAAAAATAATCTGGAAAATGGTCAGGCTTCTGTTTATATGCAGGTTACAAGAGGAGCCGCATCAGCCCGATCCCACACGTTTCCCGACCCTCCGATTTCACCTACAGTTTATCTCTCAGCCGGATCCTTTACTCCACATACTCAACTACACAAAGAGGGAGTTCCTGTTATTACGGTTCCTGATGTCCGCTGGTCTCGCTGTAATCTGAAAACGGTTAATTTGCTTCCCAACACTCTGGCAAAACAGCGAGCCAAAGATGCAGGTGTAAATAGTGCAATTATGATCCGTGATGGAGTGATTACAGAGAGTCCGAACGCCAATATTTTTGGTGTGAAAGATGGAGTGCTGTATACCTACCCGGCAACTCATCAGATTCTGAATGGAATAACCCGTCAGGCGGTTTTAAAAATTGCTAATGAGCTAAATATTCCTGTAAAACTGGAGCCGATTCCTGAACATAAACTATTTGATCAGGATGAGTTGTTCTTTTCCGGCACAACCACAGATATTCAGCCCATTACTGTTGTGGATGGAAAGAAAATCGGAACAGGGAAGCCCGGTAGCATTGTGAGAAAGATTCAGAAAGCACACGAAGATTTGTT
>JBGTFX010000281.1:0-6604 GCA_041747055.1 Balneolaceae bacterium | reverse complement strand
AATCGCGGATTCAGTGCATTTGATTGGTTTGAAGAAGGAACTTACACTACGATTGAAGGAGAAACGAAAAAACGTAGCACAGATTATACAAGAAATGCTGGATGGGGAGGTTCCACTTCTCATAATTTTGGGTTTAATATTAGAAATACTCGTGCGAATTGGCAAGAATGGGTAGATCTCGGTCTTACCGATTTTGATGCTAGTACACCTACTAGTAATTTGATCAAATATTATAAATTAGTAGAAAATAGAACACAAGCAGTGGCTCCCGGAGCTCCTTTCTACGATTCTTCTTTGCCCGCTGGCACGCAAGGTTCGAACTCTACTCCGGATCCACTTAACCCAGGACAACGTCAATGGTATGGTACAAATGGTACAGTTCCGATTCTTAGTTTAGGGCCTTTGTTAGGTAACGATTCTAATCCAACAGTTCGTCAATTGAGTGATATCGTCGCAAATGTCTTAAACCCGCTAGGATATAATTATCCTACATTTTTAGTTGATCTGGATTATCCACCTACAGCAGCAGATGGAGGTGTAAGTTTTAACAATTTTACATACAAATTTCAATTCGGGGAAATTACACCTCCCCCAGGATTCTTCGGTCTTCCTGAAGTATCACAACCCTTAATTGATTACAATACACCAATGTATCCAAATGAACCTTTAATGTTATATCCACCTGAATTTTTACGTCTTGGTATTTCAGGTCCTACTGTATTTGAAAGAGTCATGGCAGCACAATCATATTTATATCCTGCTCAAAGTAGAAAAAATTTAACGATAAAATCTGAAGTTCTTGTAACCAAAGTTATAACTAAAAAATGCGACAAAGATGTTAAAGCCATTGGTGTAAAGTATTTGAAAGGTTGGAATATTTATCAAACAGGTCGTAATAATAATGTTCAAATGTGTGGTTACGGTGGAACTGCTGGAGATGCTCGAGCTAATGCAATTTTAGCCAAGCAAGAAGGAACCCGAAAAATTTATGCACGAAAAGAAGTTATTTTATGCGCAGGCGCATTTAATACTCCCCAAATTCTTCAGCTTTCTGGAATTGGTGATAAAAACTTTCTATCTTCGATGGATATTTGTCCTGTAGCACATCTACCAGGTGTTGGTGAACATTTAATAGATAATCAAGAAATATTTCTTGTGCTAGAAGGTAACAGTATCCCAGATTTAGTAACCTTTGCTGCAAAGTCTACTCCGTCTATCGCATCTACAGATTTCGATTTAACTTTTATTCCCACTCCTTCATTGGCCAATGAAGCTTTAGATCTCTTTGTCCAGAAAGGAGCATTAGGAGTTAAATCAGAGCCCGCCATTTACACGAGATTTAATAGAAATAAATTTGAAAATATATTAGTTAACACGAATCAAAATCCTGCTGATCCCAAAGATGTAATTTTCGATCCTATTATAAGTCTTAAGAGTTGGGTTTTTTATTTTGAACAAGAAGATAAGAATAAAACAGAAGGAACAGTTAAGATTGTTTCAAAAGATCCTACTGTCCCACCTAAACTTCATTTTAATTATATGTCACATCCAGATGATGAAGCAACAATGGTAAATATGTTTAATAATATTGTCTTTCCTATGATGTTATCACTTAAAATTCCACTTCCAGATGCTAGTGGTGCTACTGTACTATCAGACGGTCAACAAATTTTAGGATCTTCTACCCTTAAAGCTCAAAGTGATCCTGTAACTTCAGGATTTCCATTAAAAGGAGTCCTTTTAGTTACGAATAATGCTTCAGAAGTACAAGTTCTTCGTTACGATGGGATTGATTCACTAGGATTTAACTTTTTGAACGTTACTGGGGGTGAAGGAATCCTTGATACCAATTCAACAATTGCTCTTGCAGGACCTTGGTTTTTTACCCAATTACTAGATCCTGCTCCCGTGGATTTTCTCAAAGCTGGTGTAACTTATAGTAATTGGACAAGCGTAGACCAAGTTGATCAGAATCGTTTAATAAATTACTTACGTGCACGCGTCGGAGGTCATCATGCAGGCGGCACCTGTAAAATGGGTGTAACCAATTCTAAGGATTCGAAATACGATCCACTTGCGGTAGTCAATCAAAAAGGTGAAGTTAAATATGTGAGAAATTTAAGAGTTTGTGATAATTCCGTTCTTCCTGTAAGTATTCGTTGGCCAAATGGATCATTATATATAATTGCAGAAAAGATCTCTGCTGATATTTTAGCGCGTTGGTAATTTTCGATATTTGTTTTATGAATATATTTGAATAATTCAAATATATTATTATTTTATATATAAATGAATACTGCAGTTATTATTTTAATAATTCTTATCGTAGTTGTAATTTTAGTAGGTATAGCTGTAGCATTATATTTTCTTATATGGAAGAAGAAACCTACACCTCCAAGTTTAAACCCTCTTCCGCCACCATCAAATACACCATCTCCAGCACCAGCACCAGCACCCGCACCAGCACCAGCACCCGCACCTGCTCCTGCTCCTGCACCATCTCCAGCACCTGCTCCTGCTCCTCCAGGGATTATTCCTGGTAATTTTGCAATTGTTCCAGAGGGGCTTCCTAATCGATATTTAACAATTGCTCAAACGCAAACAGGTGCCAATATATTACTTTTGACACAACCTAATCCTACAAATTCAACTAATCTTTCTTGGAAAAATCTATCAAATTATTTTCCAACCGTAAATAATATTCCTATCTTTAACGGAGTTATTAGTAGTGCATTAGCTTTAAATACTCCAACTTTAACAGAATTCGGGAAAGTTGAGACATCACCTCCTGAGTTTTTAGTTTTTGAATTTCAATATTTGACGGGTGCGAATCCTATTGGTGCTGTTACTCAAGTTACAAATATCACATCTCCTAATAATACAGTTGATCGTGTTACTTGGAAATATGATACTACAAATAAAACTTGGTGTAATTCTGCAAATTTATGTCTCTATTTAGGAAATAATTTTATCGTAGTTTTACCATTTGATCCAACTGATACTAGATTTCGTTGGAATATTGTACCTGTTCCAACTTAAATCGATATAATTCAATCGATATTTGAATTTTATTCAAATATTGCACTAATCATATTTAAAAGGTAATGGAGATTTCTTTTTACTATTTTCAGATCCAACAATTATTAAAATTGTGATTATTAAAACTAATAAAAATCCTATACCAATAACGAACCATAACCAATTTCTATCCCAAAAACTTTTATCACCGTCAGTTCCATTTGATCCATTTGCTCCATTAGTTCCACCTCCATCACTTTCGCCATTTGTATTGTTGATTGTTTGACATACTGTTTTTTGATTAATACTGACTCCACCACGAATTTCCCCATCATTCGTAAAATTGACGACTTCAATACATCCTGGTATTGGACATGTGCGTCCAATAGCAACAGTAGTAAAAACACTACTCGCACATCGAGATAACAAACATTGTTCTCTTATTTCACTTATTTTAAGATAATTGGCAAAAGCTGGAGCAGCACTACTAATAGATTCTACATAATTATCATAACAAGTATTTGATAAATGACAAGCACATAAATCTTGTTCAAAATCGGAAATTGGAGGCTGACCAAATAATAAAGGTTCGAAACAATTTGTAAATTTATTTGTACAATATGCAGAAATTTTTGTATCTAAATCAGCATCAGGTCCAAGTTTACCATAATATTGTTTAAAAAAAGTTTGACAAGCAGGATCTGTGACAAGAGGAATCGTATTTGGATCCCCGGTCGTGCTTGCAAAACAGTAATTCTCATAGGGTATTACACATGTTCTAAGATTTTCTTCAGCTTGACAATATTTCATACAAAAATTGGTTCCTAATTGTGGTCCAGTGATACAGCTAACCCTTAATGTTGCAACCATTTCTGTTTGTAATGTAAAATTATTTATAGGATAATTTGAACAAGTAGTATTATAAGATATCGCTTGCAAAATTTGAGCAGGGCGAGGTGTTATAACACTGGGATAATTATAAGTGAAAGAAGGACAAACGGTTGAACAGTAATTATTCCCACCATTTGCAAAAATATTTGTGCTAAATAGTTGAGCAACATCAATAGAAGAATAAGCATTAAGATTGACAACTGGTGTTGAAGAACAGTCTGCACCTTGACTGCCTTGTGTTACTCGATAAGTTATACTAATTTGTATTGAAAAGTTTGAAGCAATTGTTCCGTCATTTAATAATGCAATTACTTCATTTACTGATAAACCTGAAAGAAGAGGAACATTCGGATTCCAAGTTGCCACGGGACTAAAAGGATCATAAGTTCTTAAATTGCTCGCTGCTCCAAATCGAAACGGAAATCCCGTAGTTGGATTGGGGCTGTCCGTAGAACTCGGTGTAGTATCAAGCGGAGCATTATTCCAGGGAGTTTGTAGATTCGATCCTATAATTGTTATACTCATATTTATATTTATTATAAAATATTAATTAAAATGTTTCAATTAATTATAAAATAATATTAAAGAATATAAAATGATAGCTTTAGATTATTATCGTTTGTTACCTGAAAGTCAATATATAAACGGTGTAGAAATACCTGAGAATGATTGTTCTTTTAATCCTTATGCAATTTTCGTTTTAGAAACAAGATTATATCCTTTAATTTATAAAATATTTGAAGATGTTCCAATCGAAATAACTTGTCAAACTAAATATAGTGTGGAAAAGAAAAGAATGGATTTATTTCTAATACTGAAAAAATTAGAAGATACTCGTGATCCTTTTATCGAAAATAACTTGATAGATATGACTAAACAACAAAAAGAAATTATTATACAAAAAATATATGATATTAAAGCTATATATCCAGACTATGCATTAATTGATATCAATGAATTATATAAAAGTATGAATGTTAATATTCCATTTTCTTATTTTTCTTCGATGTTACAGTATAGTGGAATTGATAGTTATAATGCTTTTATAAGACCTGAAGGAATATATGTTACATTTAATTCAACTTCAGATTACAAGAGAATTTATTATGAAATATCTTTATTTTTAGTAAATCGAGTCAAAGAGTTTTATGAAAAAGGAACTATTTTATTTGGAAATTTAATTGATAATAATGTTAAAGAGCAATTAATTCAAGATTGGAAATTAGTATCGATCGAAGAAAAAGAAGAATTAGCAGTGCCATTACAAGGACAATTACAAGGACAATTACAATTACAACAATCTACTATTCCTTTATTATATCAACCAAATTGGATGGATGATAGATTTGCGAAAAATAGAGTAGATTTTTTACTAAGAAAATTGCAAGGAGATTCTTATATTCGTTTAAAAGTTTCTGATAATCTTGTAAAAAGACATGGAATTGCTCGCCATTTACAGAAATACAAGTATCCTATGGTATTTGAAGGAAGTTATTTAAAAGTTGAAGCAAAGAATCTTTTTGCAGCACAACAGATTGCGAGTATTGTTGAATATGCTACTGGAATTACAAACGGTAAAGTTTTTACTCTTGGAGTAGCACGTTTAGCAGAAATTTATTTATATTTTGATTATGCCAGAGAGAAATTTGGCAAGGGAAAATCAGTAGCATATAGTATTAATAATTTGGAAACTTCTTATATATTTTCTTGTATGATTCCAAATAATCTTTTTTCTTCTATCGATGAATTAAGATATGAATTTCGAGATTATGCTGTACAAAGGTTGACAGATGTAACAAAAGTTTCAAAGTTTAAAAATATGTCTCCCTATTCTATTATTGAAGAGGAATATATTAAGTAAATGATATTTGAACAAAAGTTCAAATATTTTTAAGGAAATATTTTAAGAAATTATTTTATTGAAATTGGAATTCTTTTGACATAATTTCCCAGTCACGAGGAACAACATGGTTAAGACTATCACCAGTTCTTTCTTCTTTATACATGGAAGAATCAAAGAAGAGATTCTTATCTAGTGGAGTTACGACACTCCATGGGGAACGAGATTGAACAAGAGTTCCGTTTGCAACATAAGAACCATCGTCATCAAATTGAAGATCATATAGATATACCATACCTTCTCTATTTACTTGAAAAACTTCTTGACATTCAATATCTTCTGAATAAGTTACACCCTCAAAATGCTTAAAGCAACGAGCAGAGCGACGGCAACCCTTGTAAAAGATTGGATGTCCTTCCGTCATTTTTAATTCTTGATTTGGAATATTTTTACCTAAAGCATCTTTTGCAATTTTTACAGTTGCCATTTTATATTCAGGGAAATATGACGCGATATTTACCTTTGAAATGCGAACTGATTTCGTATTTTCTAGGTTGCTAGATACATAGTCGCCACGTTTTAGTTCGATGATAGGTTTCGAAGTACCGTCAGGTAAAAGAATGAGAGTTGTTGCGTCTAAGCATACAACGCATTGCGTGCAACCGTCAAATGCTGCACGAATAACTGCACCTGGTTGAGGTCCGAAAACTAAGGGATTGGGAGATGAAGCGCTCGTAGTGCCACAATAACCCATGATAGTTCTACCACTCAGACCAGTAGCTCCATTGGCAGAAGTATAAACATAACCGTCTGAACCAGGTTGAGTGCAAGTTCCAGATGGGGCTGACGAACTGC
>JBGTFX010000280.1:0-12523 GCA_041747055.1 Balneolaceae bacterium | reverse complement strand
TCAAATATCTATTAGTCGCTTTACCGTTTACTCTTTTTAATTCATTCGAAATAGATTTTCCCAGTTCATCAACTATAATTTCTCCTGAATTTAATCAAGAGTATCAAATTGGTGAAATAGGTCCGGCAGGAGGCACAATTTTTCATGATAAAGGATCGTACAGCGATGGATGGAGATATATGGAAGTTGCCCCGTCTCATCAAGGGGATGCAAAGTGGGGGTGTTACGGTTCACCCATTTCTACTAGCACAGCTGTTGGCACAGGAAGGTCTAATACACAGCGAATATCTTCAAATTGTGCCGATTATTCAACTGCTGCTGAAATTACAGAAAATCTGAGATTAGGAGGGCATACGGATTGGTATTTACCTTCAAGAGAAGAGTTAGATCTTATCTATCGAAATCTTCATGTTAAAAGGAATGGCCCGATGATGAACACCCGGTATTGGAGTTCATCGCAATTTGATGAAAATGAAGCTTGGGCTCAATTTTTTGGTGATGGTAGAAAAATTCAGGCAAGTTCTGATTTAACCTTTCGCGTACACGCCATTCGTTCTTTTTAATCTGATTTCGATAAATAAAAGAACAAAAAAAGTCTTCCGCCAGCCGGCGGAGAGATTTAGAGGGGTGTTCACTTTTTCTGCGACTTTAAGATGAACATCCCCCTGCCTCCCCCTTTTATAAGGGGGATTTTCAAAACTAATTTAGTAATCGAACTTAGGTTTTAAATCTACATTTGATTGGGAGCGGTAATTCCTAAAATGGTTAATCCATTTTTTAGAACCTGAGCAACAGCAGTTGCAAGAGCTGCACGTGCCTGCATCAAATCTTCATTCTCCCCAATTATCCTGCAATCGTGATAGAATGACGTAAAGTCTGATGCGAGCTCATTAAGGTAATTGATCACCTTATGAGGTTCGCGATGAAGTGCAGCCTGGGAAATCGCATCCGGAAATCCGATCAGCTTTTTAATCAGTGTAATTTCTGCATCATGCGTGAGTGCTGAGAAATTTGGTCCAGATGAAAAGTCAGTAATCTCCTCAACTTTCCGTAAAATGGACTGAATCCGTGCATGCGCATACTGAAGATAAAAAACAGGGTTCTTTTCACCCGCTTCCTTTGCTTTTAGTACATCAAATTCCAGGTGTGTATTCGGAGACCTCATCAAAAAGAAGAACCGGGTTACATCTTCTCCCACTTCATCCATTAAATCATCCAGAGTCACAAAGTTGGCTTTCCGTGTGCTCATTTTAAACGGTTTTCCGTCCTTAACAAGCGTCACAAACTGATAAACAAGCACATCTACTTTACGTTTATCATAACCCAAGACTTCGAGGCCATTCACCACGTCCGGGTAGGTATCAATGTGATCCGCGCCAAAAACATCAATGCAAAGATCGTATCCACGGTTCAGTTTATTGGCGTGATAAGCAATATCCGGCAGGCGATATGTTGGCTCACCTGTACTTTTAATCAGCACTGTGTCTTTGTCTTTCCCAAATTCTGTGGTTTTAAACCAAACGGCGCCGTCCTGATCGTACGCTAATTCTTTATCGCGAAGATTCTGCACCACCTTATCAATGGAGCCATCATCATAAAGCGATTGTTCGTTAAAGAATGAATCCATTTTGATGTTCATTCTTTCCAGCGTTTTTTGAATCTCTTCAAAAATGGCCGCTTCTGCCTTTTCTTTAAATACGCTCTCATCGGCTTCATCCACCAGCTTATCGCCAACTTCATTAACAAGCTGCTGTGCAATTTCCTTGATGTATTCACCCTCGTAACCCCCCTCTGGAAGCTCAGCATCCTTACCTAATTGCTGCAGGTATCGAGCCTGAACACTTTGGCCCAGCACTCGCATTTGCCGCCCGGCATTGTTGAAGTAATACTCTCTGTCTACTTCCGCGCCGGTCCATTCCAACAAACGTGCAACTGTATCACCCAAAACTGCATTTCGTCCGTGACCCACTGTAAGCGGTCCGGTTGGATTTGCACTAACAAACTCCACAAGAGATCGGATTCCGGCATTTGTGCCTGTTTTCCCAAAATCTTCTTTTTGATCAATTAAGTCCTTCAGCGCATCGGCCAGATATTCATTCGAGAAGCGAAAATTGATAAATCCGGGTCCTGCTATGGAAATTTCTGATACTTTCTTAGCATCAGTTTGTATCGTCTCTACCAATTCTTCGGCAATTTTGCGTGGATTTTTGCGCAGAGGCTTAGCCAAAAGCATAGCAACATTCGTGGCGGCGTCTCCATGATCCGGGTCACGCGGTGTTTCAATTTTAATCTCCGGAATTTGATCTTCATCCAAATCAAATGTGAGTAAAGCTTTGCGGATCTCGTCTTGTAAGTACTGTTCCATAGAATCTGTATCGACGGCTTGTAAAGAATTATTGAAGGGCAAATATACAGGTTTTGTGTAACGAAAGCTTACTTAACCTGTTCGATAAATTACAACAACCTGACAGCGTACGAAGCGGAGCGAAGTTCCTGTCTGCGTTGTTGGATTATTAGCAAAGACCTCCAAGGTTTCAAAAAAACCTTGGAGGTCTGCCGATGCTGTCAGGTTTAATTCCTGCTAAAACAACGTAGTTTGATCGGTTTGTTTACCCCGATCTGATGAGTATAAACCGGCATCATCACGAAAAGCCTCCAGCATTTCCGGTACAAATCGTTTTTGATAAATTCTGCGCGCAATTCCCTGTAGAGCCCGTTCTCCCCTCGGGGTGATCAGCAAAAATCCCTGATCATTTTCCTGAATGAAGCCAAACTGTTTGATATCGTTAAGAATCAGGTAAGCGAGTTTTGGGAAAATACCGATATTTTTCTCAACATATTCCCTGTGTGGCGGCTCTTCACCGGAGGCAAGAATCAACCCCAATGCATTTAATTCCGCTTCTGTAAGTGGATAACCTTCCGATGATTTTGTGAGCAGATCATCCCAAGCCGCTTGACTGTAGTAGAGTCCAAACCACCACTTTGCATCCTTCAACAGCTTACGGGAAAGTGCGCAGGCCAGGTATTTACCGGGCGCTGCTTTTTTGGGTTCGCCACGCTCCCTGTACATACTCACCATCGTGGCCAAATCCAGTTCTGCCAGGTTAGGTGGATATGTAAAAATAAGATCGGACTTTCTTTCCATACGTTGATTCTGTTTTTAAACAGATATTATAGCATCATAAAGCGAAATCTGTTGAGCGTTTTTTATTTCTTTCCCTTCTCATCAATAACACGAACAGCATCTGCCATCGTTACTTTTTCCGGCTCCAGGTCATTCGGCAGCGAAACATTTTTCTTCCCGTATTTTAAGTATGGGCCGTAACGGCCATCCATCACTTTTATCGGTTCATCCGTTTCGGGATGCTTTCCAAGATCCTGAATGGCATTACTTCCGCGGCCTTTTCCTTTTTTCTCATTCAGAAGTTCAACAGCCCGTTTCAGGTCAATTTCAAGAACGTGATCTGTCTTTTTTAATGATTTAAAAGTACCATCATG
Source organism: Balneolaceae bacterium (assembly GCA_041747055.1). GTDB lineage: Bacteria > Bacteroidota > Rhodothermia > Balneolales > Balneolaceae > SW132. The sequence goes on along the minus strand of JBGTFX010000280.1, from coordinate 9,025 downwards.
CAGAACAAATGGACCGTATCGTCCAACACCGGCTTTTACCACTTTATCTGTTTCAGGGTGATTGCCAAGAGTTCGCGGCAGTTCCAGCAGATGCTGTGCCAGTTCCAGATCTACATCATCAGGCGTCATTCCTTTGAGCAGAGAGACCCGCTTTGGCTTTTTATTTTCTTCGGTCACTTCACCCAGCTGTACATATGGGCCATATCGTCCCGTTAACACAAAAACATCTTCGCCGGATTCAGGATGTTTTCCAAGGGATTTTGGACCCTCTTTTTCTGCCTTGATTAGCTCTTCCAATTTTTCGAGAGACAAATCTGCGGGATCCATATCATTTGGCAGTGAGGTTGTAATCTCTTCTCCATTAGACTGTGTTTTCACATACGGTCCAAATCGACCCACCAATACATGTATACCATTCAGATTCTCAATGGGCAGATCAATAACCCTTGCTTCCTGCGCGTCAATCTTATCTTCCTGGGTATCCACTTTATTTTTCAACCCTTTATCACCGTGGTAATAATCAGTTAGATATTTCAGCGGATCATATTCACCTTTCGCGATTAAATCTAACTTCTCCTCCAGCTCGGAAGTGAATTCACTATCAACCAGATCAGGAAAATGCTTCTCCAGCAGACCGGTAACGGCAAATGCTGTGAAGGATGGAATTAATGTTTTTCCATCGCTGCGTGCATATCCACGATCCTGAATCGTGCTGATAATGGATGCGTACGTACTAGGACGTCCAACACCTCTTTTTTCGAGCTCTTTCACCAGGGTTGCTTCAGTAAATCGCGCCGGCGGTTTGGTTTCGTGGCTGATGTACTCGAGATCATGCAGATCGATTGATTCGCCCTCCTTCATTTCCGGCAGGAAATTCTCCTGGTTTTCCAACGCCGCTTCGGGATCATCACTTCCTTCTACATATGCTCTAAAGAAACCGGGAAACAGAATTTTCTTACCGGTAGTTTTAAAATCAGCACTTGTGTCGCCTTCCGTTGCAGTAATGGTAACATTGGTAAACTCAAGCTGAGCTTCAGCCATTTGTGTGGCAATAGTCCGCTTCCAGATCAAATCATACAGCTTAAATTCGCGACCGCTAAGCTTGGCTTTTTCGGGGTGGACAAAACTTGATCCCGCCGGACGAATCGCTTCGTGAGCTTCCTGCGCTCCTTTCGACTTCTTGCCGTAGTTTCGCACCTTTTCAAATAAATACTCTTCTCCATACTGCTCTTCAACAGCCGTTCGTGCCGCATTAATCGCCTGACCTGAAAGATTTGCTGAATCTGTTCTCATGTAGGTTATCAGACCGCGTTCATACAATTTCTGCGCAACTCCCATTGTATCGCGGGCGGCAAAACCGAGCTTTCTGTTCGCTTCCTGCTGCAGGGTTGAAGTAGTGAATGCAGGAGATGGATTTCGCTTTTGCTGCTTAACATCAATATTTGATACAGTCCATTCCGCTTTGTTCAGCAAATCTCGGAGCTTAGCTGCTTTCTCCTCATCCAGCAATACCACGCTGTCAGGTTTTTTCAGTTTACCTGTACTTTCATCAAAATCTTTACCGCTGGCTAGTCGTTTGTCGTTCAGGTGAGACAAATCAGCATTAAAATGGGATTTGTCTTTTGCCTTGGAAACCTCAGCTTTCAAATCATAATATGTACCGCTGCGGAAACGCATTCTTTCGCGCTCACGATCAACCAGAAATTCTACTGCAACGGATTGTACACGACCCGCTGAAAGTCCCGGTGAGATTTTTTTCCACAGAAGCGGAGAGATGGTATAGCCTGCAAGACGATCCAAAATTCGTCGCGTTTCCTGGGCGTGAACTAAATTCATATCGATATCCCGGAAATTGCCAAGAGCGGCTTGAATCGCCTCTTTGGTAATCTCGCGAAATACCATTCGCTTAACGGGAACTGTTGGTTTCAATAACTCAACCAAATGCCAGCTAATTGCCTCGCCCTCGCGATCCTCATCCGTCGCCAGAATTAATTCATCACAATCCTTCAGAAGTTTTTTCAGCCTGGTAACAATTTTCTTTTTTGATGCTGGCGTCACATAAAGCGGCTCAAATCCTTCATCTACATTAATTCCAAGATTCGACCAAGACTCTTTTTTATACTTTTTGGGAATTTCTTTGGCCGATGAAGGTAGATCGCGAATGTGTCCCATAGAGGAGTCCACCTCATAGTCCTTCGACAGATATTTCTTGATCGTTTTAGTTTTCGTCGGTGACTCTACTATGACTAATGACTTCATATTTATTTTATAGATTCAATCAGCTCTTTTAGTTCTTCTGCATGAGCCTTTGTATTTACTTTTTCAATGATCCCCAGTACTGTACCATCGGTGTCGATAACAAATGCCGAACGTGATGGTGCGTTAAATGTTTTGCCGTACATTTTTTTCTCGACAATGGAGTTGGTTGCTTCGGCAAATTTAAAATCAGGGTCGGATGCTAAGGTATAATTAATATTCAGTTTTTCAGCATACTTTTTGTGAGACCCGCAGGTATCCTTGCTGATCGCAATCAAATTATATCCTTTTTCGTCAAACCAATCGGCATGTTCGGCAAGGCTTTTATTCTGCTTATCGCAGCCCCCGGTATTATTTCTCATATATACCGAAACTACCGCCGGTTTATCTAAAAACTCACTAAATTCTACCTGTTTTTCTTCTCCATTGCGGACGATATCCAATGAAAATCCGGTGTCGATTTTATCTCCAATCTGTATCATTCTGTAAAATTTTAAATTAAAGTTGGCCAGCTTATTAATTGAATTGACCCATTTATCGTTCTCTTTAATTTAAGGTTGCATGAGGAACTTTATAGTATAATCATTCTTAAGATGCTGGGGCAACCCCTTTTATCATTTTTGAATATTTACAAAAAGTGTTCTCCTAAAACTACGTCAATTCAGGATATTTTAGCAGTAACTTCGAAACGGCTGCAAGAACAATGGCGTGATGTACCACTCCGCTCTCAATAAAATTTAAAAATTCGCTAATTGGCATCACATGTACTTCAATATCTTCATGTCCATCGAGTGACATCTTATCGGTTTTGATACAGTTCTTCGCCAGGTATAGATGGGTAAAGTTAGTCATGATGGCCGGGTTCGAGCTGGTTTTTCCCATCATTTCCCAATCTCTTGATGAAAATCCGGTCTCTTCAAGCAACTCTCTTTTTGCGGCTTCCAGCGGATTTTCACCTTTATCAACCATTCCACCTGGAATTTCGAGGGTTGATTCGTGAATTCCATGGCGATACTGCTCAACCAATACGATCTCTTTATTTTCGGTTAACGCAATTACATTGATCCATTCCGGTGCTTCCAAAACATAGAATAATGCCGGTGTTTCTCCATCATCAGGCAGCACCTTTTTTTCATTAAGAGAAAAAATGGGAGTTTCATATACTTTCTTATCTTTGAGCACCTTCCACAAAGGTTTGGAAAATTTAAACATCATCACCTACTATTATATCGTTAAATGGATAAAAGATTAGAATTTACAAAAGAGGATTTCAGTAACGAAAAGGAATTAAACGTGTTGATAGAGAAATCATGCGACATGATGGAGTCTATCTATAACGGCGGCGATTATCCAAAGTTGATGGTAAAGCGAACCTGGTCTGATCATAATCCGATCATCACCGGAGAGATGGCAGTACCCAGCGCCTACCGTTGGTATTTAACTCGTGAATTAAAAAAGCTGGCAAGTAAAGGTGCCGAGATCAAAATTTTTCCCTCACGGCCAAGAATGGAGCTCAACGATCCCAACCTTTTTGATAATGCCGATGAAGATGATTGGGACATCACACAAAAGAAAATGTTTCTGTTCAGCCCAGAGCGAATTGATATTTCACTGGATAGGCTAAATCACTACACCGGTACAAAACCGAGTGATTTTCAGAGATATATTTTATTTACTAATTACGATATGCATATCGAAGTATTTAAAGAGCTTTATCCTGATTGTGTACAGCCGGATCGTCAGGTTCAGATGCCTGCGTATCATCATAAGTTACCGGACAACAAAGGGTTTTCCATTGTAAATATTGGCATTGGGCCATCAAACGCAAAAACCATTTCTGATCACGTTGCTGTACTTAGGCCCGACGCCATGATTATGGTAGGTCACTGTGGCGGATTGCGCAACCACCAGGATATTGGTGATTTTGTGCTCGCAACCGGTTTTATGCGGGATGATGGCGTGCTTGATGACGTTCTTCCGCTGAATATCCCCATCACCCCAAACCACCTGCTGAATGTTCACCTGAAAGAGCAGCTTGATAAAAATGAACGGAGTTACCGTTTGGGAACCGTATACACAACGGCCAACAGGAACTGGGAATTTATAAAGCGCCGAACCACCGAGCAGATTCACATCAGCAGAAGTGTAGCTATTGATATGGAGTCTGCCACCGTTGCCACAAACGGATACCGGTATCGCGTGCCGTTTGCGACACTGCTCTGCGTGAGTGATAAACCTCTTCACGGAAAACCAAAACTGAGCGGCGCCGCGCAATCATTCTATCAAAACTCCAAAGAGCTTCACTTAAAAATGGTGATTGACGCCATAAATCTGAGTAAAGACGCCTATCCTGATGGGTTGCCAAACGCCAGCATCAGAGCTATTAATGAGCCGCTTATGGGCGGGACGGAGTAGTTTTTTAGAGAGTGAGAAGTGAAAGGGCAGAAGTGAGAAGGTAGAAGTGAGAAGTGAAAAGGCAGAAGTGGGCGCTTAAGTAGTTTGTGCGAGAAACCCGTCTGACCGCTAAGGGTTTTGCATATCTTAAAGCACTGAGTTCATAAGCGGTCTGACGGGTTATCAGATTAAGGCATTTCTAAAAGAAAACACACCTTTACCAATAAGAATTTTCTTTATTCGGCATAAATTTATTGATTATCAATAAATAATTGTTGATTATCAATTTGACCGAACTAATAAATCAGGAAATATATGAGCGTAGAACAAGAAGAAAAACTTACGGGACTGCGAGCGACTGCCATGATTTCAATGTTCATTGCAGCCACACTTTTATTAATGGCGGTGTTTAATGCGGCAGTATTTATTCATCAGGATCAAGTTTCTTCCATACCTATTAGCTATTCGATTGAAAACATAGAGAACCAAGAATCTATCGTTTTAAACGGCTCCGTCTTTGAACCCAATAAAAGAACAGCTTACATATCCATTCCAACCACAAAAGGAATAGATGTTTATCTGCTCTTTCTCTTGGAGTTATTAAAAGTACTTAGCTTTGCCTTTATTTTTTTGTTATTAGGTAAAATTTTCCACCTCGTTGCCAAGGATCGACCATTTTCAAAACAGAACTATCAGTACCTATTTGCTATAGGGTGGATTCTTTTTATCACAAGTATGTATTCGTATTTCCGAGGATGGTACGTCCTTCAAATTGTTGGTGAAGATTTTGCGTCAGAATCTATCATGCTTGAATTTTCTACCGGAGGGATTGGTGACCTTTATATACTTGGCATATTTGTTTCTGCATTTGGATACATCCTTAAACAAGGGAATCGAATTTATGAAGAACAACAACTTACTATTTAGGAAAAACTATGAAAGCACTTGGAAGATGGTCCATCGTTTCATTGATTAGATTCATTATTCAATTAATCTGGGCATTGGTTTTAGTTACACTTGTTATTCAAATCTTTATGCTGGGTATGAATTTATTTACGGGAAGTTTCCTTTCAAATCCATTTCCGGTATATCTTGAGCCACGGGAATTTGTGCTCGGGCTTCGTGAATTTGTTGAGAATGATGCTGTTGCTATCTCATCCACGGTAGGGCTCAGTGCAAATTATGTTATTTTTTCGGGCGAATTTTGGCCTACGTTATTAATTTCTCTCGTACAGATTGGTTTGATGGGATTTGCACTTTATGGATTATCAATCCTTAAAAAACCTCTAAACTCATTGGCCCTGGAAAAGGTTTTCGAACCTCAAAATAGCGCCGACCTCAAAAAAGTAGCATTTATATTTCTACTCGCTGCCCCACTAAAGTTTGGATACGAATGGGTAAGCATGTGGTATTTCAATCAGCTGGTAGATGCCGAAAAAATTGCAGTAACATTTCCGCCATTTGATTTCACATTACTTGTAGCGGGGCTCATTTGTTATGTAATCGCTGAAATTGTAAATCAGGCAGCGATTATGCATGAAGAACAAAAATTAACGGTGTAACTATGAATCAAAAAAATTATCTGACAGAGGATCTTATTCCTAAATCCGTTTTTCAAAAAATACTGATTGGAGGTTTAATGCTGATGACGGCTTTTATAATCTATAGCAGTTATCAGGAATTTCAGTCATTTAAAACTATTTTTGAAGATGAAAAAATTGATCTGGAAATCGGTACTTATGAGATTGGCTATCTTAGAGTTACAAAATTAAATGTAACGGAAGAAGAATCTCCTGTTTCAAGACGGTTTATTACTGTAATCGGCCTCAGCTACCCTACAACCATAGACGAGCAAATCGAGAAAATTCAACACAACAGTGATAAGGTTAAATTGAGTGGTTTGGTAAGCCATCCTTCATTTTTGATTTCTGATGAAAATGAATCATTCTGGAAGTCTCAGTTTTACTGGATAATGTTTCTTTTTGGTGCCGGCCCTACATTAGCAAGCTTGCTCTTTGTTGTGTTTACAGTTCTAATGGTTAAGCAAAAAGAAAAGTTGTTTACCAAGGAGATTAAATACGGTATTCATACTTTCTTCTGGTTAATTATGGGAGGTTTAGTTTTCAATAGTATTCTATTTGGAAGAATGATTTATTTTCTGAATAATAACTATGGCTTGGGTGAAAAATTGACTGCCGGTATTTCTAATGAGCTTTTGACTCTTGCAACAGCACTTTTAGTTCTTATTGTTTTTATAGAAAGAGCTATTCCAATTCAGGAAGAACAAGATTTAACGGTATAAAACATGGCCATCATCGTAAATCTTGATGTAATGCTTGCCAAACGGAAAATGTCTCTCACCGAGCTTTCCGAAAAGGTAGATCTTACAATATCCAACCTATCAATTCTTAAAACCGGCAAAGCTAAAGCCATTCGGTTTTCTACTCTCGAAGCCATTTGCGAAGCACTCGATTGTCAGCCGGGGGATATTCTGGAGTTTAAGGTAGATTGACTTGATGGAGAAGTGAGAAGTCAAAATAGACCCGCAATGTCTCAAAAAGACATTGCGGGTCTATAGTCGTTCCAAAATTAAAAAATTTCTGTAAGGATTTTCCTGTTTTGGGTTCATACAGGTAAAAAACTTTATGGAAACTGAACAATTTGATGCCGAACACTACCTGAGCCGAAGCGTTAAGGAGATGAGTCCTGATGAACAGCCCCGCGAAAAGCTGATTCGCTATGGCGCCGAAAGCTTATCGAACGCAGAATTGCTTGCCATACTTTTACGTACCGGCAGCCAAAAAATGAATGTTATACAAACGGCGCATGCCCTTCTCGATCATTTTAGTAGTCTCCGAAAACTTGCGCGTCAGGATTCGCAATCGCTAAAAGTGATTCCCGGAATTGCGAACGTTAAGGCGATTACCCTTGCTGCTGTGTTTGAGCTTTCGCGCAGAATTCAAATCTCCTCGCTGGGTGATGAAATTATCATTACAAGCCCCGAAGATGCTGCTGCATATTTTTCACCCATTTTACGAGACCTCAATCACGAGCAGTTCTTTGTCGGATTTTTGAATAATGCGAAAGTGCTCACCGGGTTCAAAAAAATCAGCTCAGGTGGAAGTACGGGCACTATAGTTGAGCCGGCTGATGTAATGCGTCAGGCAATTTTAAATCACGCCAATACAATTTTGCTGGTACATAATCACCCTTCAGGCGTCTTAAAAGAATCACAAGCGGATATTCGGCTTACCCAGCGTATAGTTAGAGTATCTAAAGACTTAGGCATACCGGTTGATGATCATATTATTATTGCAGGAGATCAGTTCATAAGTTTCCGCAGTAAGAATTTGCTCTGATATCAAATAGATACATTTCTATTTGCTCAAAACTTCACTTCTTTTATATTCTATAAGTAATTTATTCCTACGCTTATTTACTTATGGACTATTCAGAATTAGTGAGCTCTATTCAAAATGGTGATGACAAAACTGCAAACAGATTGTGCAGTGAAGCTACACCAATATTAAAAAAATACCTTATCTCAAATGTAGGTGCCTCACCGGAAGATGCGGATGATGCAATTCAGAAGATGTTTGAGTATATCATCAAAAAAATAAAACAAGATGATATTGAAAACCCAAGTGGACTCCTTGCCTATATGCTTAAAACAAGCAGGCATCGCTACTATAAACTTTTAAAAAAGCGCAATAAGCAGCTTGCTGAGGATTTAGAGAATGAACCGGGTAGAAATGCTTCTCAACTTTGGGAAATTGTTGACAAAGAGAAACAGGAAATTTTAAAACGCTGCCTCAGTGAGTTGAAGAAGAGCTATCTGGAATTTATTACCTATCTATTTAAATTTCCTGATGCTGAAACTGATGATATAGCAGAATATTTTGGTATATCCCCCAGTAACGCATGGACTCGTAAGCATAGAATAATCAAGAAGTTAAATAAATGCGCAAAATTAAATTTTTAGAAATCTAAAATAAAAGTGTAAGGAATTAGTCAAAATGGGTTCATACAGTTACAAGAGTCTATCAAGATAAAAGTAATTATGATTGACAATAAGGTTTACAAACAAATATCCCGGTATATAAATGGAGAATTAAGCGATTCAGAAGTCGATTGGCTTTGGGAAGAATTTTTAAAAAACCCTGAAGCATTCGAATATTTTGAAACAGAATTGAATCTTGCCGACTTATTTAAAAACAAAGGATATGGTACAGATACCGTAGAATCTAACTTCACAAGTGAACCAAAATATATTCAATATAAATATTGGATCTACTCCGCTGCGGCAGTCATCATTTTAAGTGTAGGTTTACAAGTATTTTCGTTGCAAAAAGAAGTTATTGAAGGTTATGCGCTT
>JBGTFX010000279.1:0-2469 GCA_041747055.1 Balneolaceae bacterium | reverse complement strand
ATTATAGTTCCGGAATCAAATCAAGAGAGGGCTAATGAGCTTTCCAATAGTGAAAAACCATTTACCTACACATCGAAGCGAAAGAATAAATCCGGTAAACTTGTTGATGTTTTAATTTGTGGTGTACCGGTTAAACTGGATGGAAGTACAATTGCTATATATGGGATATATGTTGATATCTCCGAACGTATTAAATCAGAACAAAAGAATATTGAAGCACTAAAAGAAAAAGAGATTCTTCTATCTGAAATTCATCATAGGGTTAAAAATAATCTGGCTGTAATTACCGGACTTCTTGAACTCCAATCTCATAACCTCGAAAGTAAAGAAGCTAAATCTGCACTGAAAGACAGTCAGCTAAGAATAAATTCAATGGCGCTGATTCATGAGAAACTCTATCAGAGTGAAAGCTTATCTCAAATCAGCTTTAATCGATATATAAAAGAATTAATTGATGTTATAAGGGCCTCTCACGAAATTAAAGACACAGATTTGTCGGTATATCTGGATATTGATAATATCAAATTCCCTATTACCAAAGCGATTCCATGTGGTTTAATCATTAATGAAATTGTAACTAATTCTTTCAAACATGCATTTAATGGAATTAAAAAACCAACCATTTCCATCTCTCTAAAAATGCATGATGAAGATATAATCCTATCTATAAAAGATAATGGTGTAGGCCTACCTGACAAATTTGAGAATTTAAAAACCAATTCATTAGGTATTATTCTGATAAAAACATTATCAAATCAGATTGAGTCAAGTCTTTCCGTAAATGGTGTTGATGGAACCAAATATAGTTTACAGTTTAAGATCTCAGATACTAAAGAAAAGGTTTAGTTCGGGTATCCGAAGGGTGAGGAAATAGGATTGAAGGATAGAAGCATGATCAGGAATTCTGTGTGCCTGAAATTCTATACATCCTCTATATACACCCTGAAATGTGAAAGCATGTGAATTATGAGCTTTTCGTGGAATTCGAAGTTTTAAAGTAGGGAGTAAAAAAAGGCTTTAATTAACGTTAAAGCCTTAATTTTTATAAGTTTGGAGTGGGTCTAACTGGATTCGAACCAGTGGCCTCTGCAATGTCAATGCAACGCTCTAACCAACTGAGCTATAGACCCGATTCTTAAAGATAGCAATCTCGGGTAATGAAAAGCAAAGGAAAAGAGAGATCGATCTTTCAGCTAAGTTATAAGGTTTGTATTTTAACAGTCTTTGAAAATTTAGAATAGCAGCATGTTAAACAGACGATTAGCACGAGAAGCAACTTTACGATCCATCTACGCTGTAGTTGTGGGTAAAAACACTACTCAGGAGGTTACCAAGAATATCATCAAAGACAAGCTGAAGGATGACACAGAGGGTATAAAATTTGCGGAGCGGTTATTACTTATTACAATTGATAATGGTGTTGATTACGATGAGATTATCAGCAAGCATATTAACAATTGGGAAGTAAATCGCTTAGCCACAATTGATAAGTTTATTTTACGGATGGCTATCAGCGAATTGCTTCATTTTGAGGAGATCCCTACTAAGGTAACCATAAACGAAGCTATCGAAATTGCTAAAATGTATTCTACACGTAAAAGCGGCAAGTTTGTGAATGGAATTTTAGATGCTGTTCTAACAGATCTTAAAAGTCAGGATTTAATCAATAAGAAGGGCAGAGGATTAATTGAAAGCTCCAGTAATTGATGAGTAAGTCAATAATTGCAATTGGTGATATACACGGGTGTGTTCAATCATTGCACGCTTTGTGGAAAAAGTTAGAACCGTATATAGATTATACTCATGTTTTTGTAGGTGATTATATTGACAGAGGACCTGATTCCAAAGGAGTGGTTGATTTTCTACTCGAAGTACAAAATGAAAGAGAATCTATATTCTTGAAAGGGAATCATGAGCTAATGTTGCTTAATAGTCTGGCTACAGGAAACAGTAATAACTGGATGCTGAATGGTGGACAAACAACACTAAATTCCTATAATGTCAAAAATATATTTGAATTGCCGGACGATCATTTGGATTTCTTTTTAAACTTGAAAGTTTATTACGAAACAGACGATTACTTTTTTGTACACGCCGGTGCTCCCGCAGGCCAGACTCTTGAAGAAAGTAAAAAGGATGAATCTATGGAAGATTACTTTCTATTGGGACGGGAACATCTTAATGCTTTTGAGACACCTTGGGAAAAAACAGTCGTATTTGGCCATACCCCGAGCGCCCATCCCATTAGAAAACAGAATATGATTGGAATAGATACCGGCTGTGTCTTTAAAAAAAAAGGACTTGGTAAATTAACAGCTGTTGTATTACCTGAAACTAAATTTATACAACAAATTTCGTTAGACTAAAAAATCGCTTTATGAATTTAAAATGTGGAATTGTAGGTTTGCCAAATGTAGGGAAATCAACTTTATTTAATGCGCTGAGCAATGCGAAAGCAGTAGCTGCAAA
>JBGTFX010000278.1:0-10294 GCA_041747055.1 Balneolaceae bacterium | reverse complement strand
CTTCCACTAATTCCTTCAGCTCCGGCTCAATTTCCTCATACACTTCCAGTTGGCTCGCATTCACAATCCCCATATCCATTCCGGCGCGAATGGCGTGATATAAAAACGCGGAGTGCATCGCCTCGCGAACGATATTATTCCCGCGAAATGAGAACGAAATATTGCTGACTCCACCACTCACTTTGGCGTGTGGAAGGTTCTGTTTGATCCACTTCGTCGCCTCAATAAAATCAACGGCATAATTATTATGCTCATCAATTCCGGTTCCAACCGTCAAAATATTTGGATCCATGATGATGTCCTCGGCCGGGAAACCTACCTCATCAACCAGAATATTATAAGCACGCTGGCAAATTTCTTTTCGCCGATCCAGTGAATCCGCCTGACCATCTTCATCAAACGCCATCACCACAACTGAAGCGCCATAATTCATGATGGTTCGGGCCTGCTCTTTAAAGGCTTCCTTACCCTCTTTAAGGCTAATGGAATTCACGATTCCTTTTCCCTGCGTGCATTTCAGTCCCGCCTCAATCACGCTCCATTTCGATGAATCGATCATCACAGGAACGCGGGAGATATCGGGCTCGGCTGCCATTAGGTTCAGGAAATCGGTCATCACTTTTTCCGATTCCAGTAATCCTTCATCCATGTTTACATCCACAATCTGTGCGCCGCCTTCCACCTGCTCACGGGCTACGGAAAGTGCTTCTTCGTATTCTTCATTTTTGATAAGGCGTTTAAACCGGGCGGAACCAGTCACATTTGTTCGTTCACCAATATTTACAAAATTGGCCTCGGGACGAATCACCAGCGGTTCAAGTCCACTGAGGCTCATGTTGGTCGTTTTCTTTTTAAGTGTCCGTGGCTTGTATTTAGTAGACTCCTCAGCAATTGCCCGAATATGATCCGGTGTGGTACCGCAACAGCCGCCCACAATATTCACAAATCCCTCGCTGGCATAATCAGCAAATTGCGCAGCCATGAAATCAGGAGATTCACCATATTCACCCATTTCGTCGGGGAGTCCGGCATTGGGGTAGAGGCTGGTAAAACAGGTGGCGTTTTCGGCAAGGGATTTGATGTGTGGACGCATCTGTTTTGAGCCAAGAGCGCAATTCAATCCCACACTCAGCAGGGGATTTGCATGTCTGATAGAGTGCCAAAACGCTTCCGTAGTCTGACCCGAAAGTGTCCGCCCGCTTTGATCCACAATGGTGCCGGAAATCATAATGGGAATCTGTTGTCCCACTTTCTGCGTGTATTGATGAATAGCGTAAATGGCCGCTTTGCAATTCAGCGTATCAAATACTGTTTCAACCAAAAAGACATCAATTCCGCCATCTACCAAACCGCGGATCTGTTCGCTATAACAAGCCACAAGCTGATCAAACGTAGTTGCCCGATAACCGGGATCTTCCACATCAGGGGAGAGGGAAAGTGTTTTATTCGTCGGGCCAATAGCTCCGGCTACAAACCGTGGTTTATGCGGTTCATTTTTTGTGAAAGCATCTGCTGCCTCACGTGCTACTTTCGCCGACGCGAGATTCAAATTATAGGTTTCATCCTGCAGATTATAGTCCGCCTGAGAAATGGGATTGGCGTTAAATGTATTGGTTTCGATAAGGTCTGCGCCAGCGGATAGGAAATTGGAGTGAATTTCCCGTATAATGTCCGGCTGCGTGAGGGAAAGCAGGTCGTTATTCCCTTTCAGGTCATCTTCAAAATCACGGAATAATTTACCCCGAAAATCCTCTTCAGTTAGTTTGTAATCCTGGATCATGGTTCCCATGGCACCATCCAGTACAAAAATTCTTTCTTTTAGCAGATTAAATATCGGGTGATTGGAACGCATTTGAGAAGGTATTCTTTTATTTTATATACACGTAAGCTTATAAAATCTGTAATTTACAGGTTAATTACATCCCCTATATGAAAGTTATTGAACATTACGATAAAGCAACTGAACCTCTAATTTCATTCGAAATTATCCCTCCTAAACGGGGTGGAGCGGTTCAATCAGTATTTGAATCACTTGATAGAGTGGTTGAAAAAGTAAAACCCCCATTCATTGATGTGACTTATCATGCGGCGGAAGCTCATGTTGAGGAGCAGAAAGATGGCACATTGAAGCGGGTAATTCGCAGAAAGCGTCCGGGCACAATCGGACTCTGCGCAGCCATTTTACATCGCTATGACATAGATCCGGTTCCGCATTTAATCTGCGAGGGATTTACAAAAGAAGAGAGCGAAGATGCGCTGATTGAGCTCAACTATTTGGGGATTCATAATGTACTCGCAATCCGGGGTGATAATACCGGTGCGCAGACTTCACTGAATATGAACGGTACGGCCAATAAGTTTGCCATCGACTTGGTTAAGCAGATTAAAGGCATGAATTCCGGTGACTATCTGGAAGATCTGATAAACGCTGAACCCACCGATTTTTGCGTTGGCGTTGCCGGATACCCCGAAAAGCATTTTGAAGCACCAAACTTAGATTGGGATGTTAAACGACTCAAACAAAAAGTGGACGCCGGCGCCGATTACGTGGTTACCCAAATGTTCTTTGATAACTCCGCTTATTTTGCGTTCGTGGAAAAATGCAAAAAAGCCGGTATTGATGTCCCCATTGTTCCCGGTTTAAAGATTTTGACCAGCGCCAATCACCTGAAAACACTGCCGCGAAATTTTTACCTGAACATTCCTGATTCATTTGCAGATGAAATCAGTGCAAACGAAAGCGAAGCCGGAAAAATCGGAATTGAGTGGGCGAAACAGCAATCTCTTGAGCTCATGGAAGCCGGCGTTCCAGGACTCCACTACTACATCATGGGCAGTCCCGATCCCGCCCTCGAAGTGATTGACTTTCTAAGGAAGAAATAGTTTTGAGTGTTGAGTTTTTAGTTGTGGTTTTCAACTCAACACTCAAAACTCAACACTAAAAACTCTAACGCTTTAGCCACTCCTCAAACTCATCCGCACTCTTCGTATTCAGTACCCGATCCGGCCCAAATTTTGCCTTTCGGGCAATCATCACTCCGTAGCGGATATTATCGATGCCTTCGGTGGTGTGAGCATCCGGGTTGATGGATGTCATCAAACCGACATCTTTCGCCTTATTTCCATATCTCCAATCTAAATCGAGCCGCCACGGATTTGCGTTAATTTCGATGGCCGTCTTGTGTTCAGCTGCAAGTTCAATCAACCTATTTAAATCCAGCGTACTCTCTTCGCGTTTTAGCAACAGCCTTCCGGTAGGGTGGCCAATCATGTTGGTGTAGGGATTTTTGATGGCTGCTTCAAAACGGGTCATCATTAAGTCGAGGGACATTTCGAGTCCGGCATGAACGCTGGCAATGACAATATCAAAACCCGCTAAAATTTCATCCGGATAATCGAGTGACCCATCACTGAGGATATCCGACTCAATCCCTTTAAAAATCCTAAAGTTCTTTTTAGCGTACTCTGCATTTAGTTGATCGATCTCTTTCCACTGCTCCTTCACCTGTTCGATCGATAATCCACCCGCGTACGCTGCCGTTTTGGAGTGATCGGTTATGGTCAGGTATTCATACCCTCGCTCGATACATGCATCGGCCATCTGTTTGATGGTGTACTTGCCATCGCTCCAGGTGCTGTGAGCGTGAACCACGCCTTTGATTTGTGAATCCTCGAGCAGATCCATGGTTTCGTGTTCAGCGTAAAAATCAAATTCACCTTTGTCCTCCCGATGCTCCGGCGGGATGAAATTCAGGTCCAGCTTTGCGTAGATATCGGCTTCGGACCCAGTGGGGACAGGCTGATCAAAGTCCGTCTCTTTCTCTTCACTCAGCATAAACAGGCCGTATTCGTTGAGTGACATCCCACGGTCTCTTGCCCGCTGACGCAACACAATATTATGCTCTTTGCTTCCCGTAAAATACAGGAGCGCCGCCGGATATTCCTGCTCAGAAACAATCCGAAGATCTACCTGTCTACCATTAACCGTTCGGATAGAACTTTTTGTGTCGCCACGGCCGAGAATTTCAACCACCAGATCGTGATTTACAAAAGCATCAAAAATCGATTCGATATCCTCTTCCTCTGCAGCGACAATCAGATCCACATCGCCAATAGTCTCTTTAAAACGACGTAGTGAACCGGCAACCTCACACTTCTTAACGCCCTTTAAATTGCTGACAAATTCCAGCATCGGCTCGGCCACTTCTATCGCCTGATTTAACCTGCATCGCTCGCCAAATTTTTCCAGATATTCAATCGACTTCAGAATTTTTTCCGCTGATTTCTGACCCATTCTTGGGAGATCGGCCACAGCACCATTTTGACAAGCCAGTTTCAGTTCGTCTATTTCAGTAATACCAAGTGTTTTGTGTATCTTCGAGATTCCCTTCGGACCCAGACCTGAAATATTCAGCCACTCGATCAAGCCTTTCGGTACTTTCTCTTTAAAATCCTCAAGCACCGGCATAGATCCGGTTTCGGCGTAGGTCTGGATATCCTGCGCGATGGACTTTCCAATTCCTTTAATTTCGGTAAGCGTACCGTTTTTGATATGGATGGCGATCTCCTCACCCAGTCCTTCAATGGTTTGAGCGGCCTTATCAAACGCAATTACCTTAAACCGATTCTCGCCCGCAAGCTGCATTAAATCATGCACCTGACGTAGTACCTTAGCTATTTCCTGATTTGTCATGAATAAAATTATGTGAATTTAGGTATAGATTAATTCTTTGCGTCATGCCGGACCCCGATCCGGCATCTCCTGCCCCTATCAACGTTAGGGGATTCTGTCGCGAAAGCTGTCGGGAAGAATGACACAGATTTTGGATGGTTACTTGATATGGGGTATCTAGTTCATGCGAAACCACAAAGAACCTTCAAGCGTCCGCAGGTCCTTGAAGCGTTCGGTAAAGATTTATAAATCCCGCACTTCACCAACAAACACAAACTACAAAAAACCAATTCATCCCTCACGGAAAAATTTCTGTAGCCTTCGATGATTGACTTTCTTTTTACGATGAAAAACTCCTATCTTTTTGAGCTCCGATAAGAATGCCCTTCTTATCGCATTTTGCCCCGGTGGCGGAATTGGTAGACGCGCACGCTTGAGGGGCGTGTGTCCGCCGGCTGGCGGACGTGATGGTTCGACCCTGCCTGACTGCCGAGAGATTATTGAAATTTTGATTGTTATATGTTTTGGGATTGCTTGTTACTTTAATGAAATAGTAACGGCAGGCAGGTCCATTCCAAAGATATTAAAAGAACTTTATTTTGCCCCGGTGGCGGAATTGGTAGACGCGCACGCTTGAGGGGCGTGTGACCTTACGGTCGTGATGGTTCGACTCCATTCCGGGGCACATAATTAGACACGCGAAGTCTCTGAAGACTTGGCGTGTCTTTTTTTTTGCCCAAAACTGTAAGGATTAGAGATTTTTTGATTCATATAAGTAAAATAATGAATCAAAATACTATGGAAAGTCAACCTTCCTTTCAGTACCACCAATATTATCACATCTATAACCATGCCAATGGAAATGATCTTCTTTTCAGAGAAGATGATAATTACTTCTTTTTCCTGAAGAAATTAAGCCAATATGTTTTGCCGGTTTTAAAGGTGTATTCCTATTGTCTTTTACCCAATCATTTTCATCTGTTAGTAAGTGTTAAAGCTGAAGATGAATTAAAGAGGTTTTATATCAACAAATACCCTGAAAGAAACGCGGAGAAGAGTAATAAATTAACCAATCTAGTTTCTAATCAGTTTAGAAAATTCTTCATTTCATATTCTAAATCTTACAACATTATGTACAATCGAAGGGGAAGTTTATTCGAAGAGAACTTGAAGAGAAAGCATATCGAGAAGGACGAATACTTCACAAATCTTATCCGGTATATTCATTTTAACCCAGTTTTTCATGAATATGTAAATAATCCCTCGAAGTGGAAGTATAGTTCTTTGGGGGCATATCTGAGTAACAAAGAATCAAAAATTTCTCGTTCAGAAGTCTTTGAGTGGTTTGGTGGAAAAGAAGCATTCATTCGTTTTCATCAAGATATTCTAACGGACGAAATTCAAGTAATCGATCAATTTAAGTAGGTACAGGAGACACGCCAAGTCTTAAGAGACTTCGCGTGTCTTTCAATAATCCTGGCCCGCCCGGAAAGTCAGAAACTCGTTGATGTTGTTCATATCCAGTACACCTACAATCTCGCCGTTGTCCATGACCGGAAAGAAGTTTTTACGTCCCCGTTGCAGCTGCCGGTAGCCCTGAGTGAGCGGGTCTGTGGCTTTAAGTAGAGTGATGTCCGTATCCATTACTTCACTAATTTTTATCTCCTTTCCTCTCGATTTTAGTGCAGATGCAAGATCCTCCATAAACAGCACACCTTGCACATTTCCTTTTTCGGCAACCACAAAATTCTGTTCGGTGCTGGCAAGGATTTTATCAATGGCAGAGCTGAGTGTCGCATCGGGTTTTAAAATGGAGTATTCAGTTATCATGGCATCGCGGACCGAATTTCCTTCAAGCAGGCTGAGCTGCTGAATCAAAATATTTTCGGAGTGTGCACCGAAGTAGATAAAAACTGCTATTACAGCTAAAATGACACTGTAAAAAAGCCCGAATACAAAAAATATCAGAGCCATTAGTTTACCCAGTCCCGAAGCGACTTTGGTAGCTTGAATCCGGCCGAACTTCATTGATAACAAAGCCCTGAAAATGCGCCCGCCATCCATTGGGAAAGCGGGAAGCATGTTGAAAAGAACAAGCGCAATATTCATCATTAACAGGTAAAACAGGAAATTACCGGCAGTTATGGTAGCAAGTTGTTCTTCCAGGGCTTCAGGGTCCTGGCTAAGAAATTCATCAAGCGGAACAATCAAATAGAGAAGAAAGGCAAGAACAACATTTACCAGGGGGCCGGCGATAGCGATGAAAAATTCCTCTTTGGGCTCATCAGGAAGTTCCTCAAGACTGGCAACGCCGCCAATGGGTAGCAATGTGATGCTTCTCGTTTTAACCCCATATTTTTTGGCCGTTAAGGCATGGCCAAATTCATGTAGTATCACACAAAAGAAGAGGGCACATACAAAAAGCAGGTACCAAAAAAGATCATCCAAACCGCCATCTCCGGCAAAAACCATCACGGCTACGAAAATAAACAAAAGCCAAAAGGTCCAGTGAATTTGAACCTTAATACCCGCATATCGACCCAATTGAAGAGAAGCTCCCATAATTGTTGATTTAACTCTAGATACAGTAATGTACTATTGATCGCCATTAAAGTCATTTATATAAAAGTAATATAGCAATTCCCTGCGCTGGATTTATTCCTGCTTATCTCTTCTTGCTCTCAAATCTTGAAATTATTTACCCAATCAATCAGGAGTGTAAGTTTCATTTTTACCCTCATGGAAAAAAACACTAATAGTAAAAGCGCTTTTCCGAAATGTATAATTATTTTAGGTAAAATATTATTTATGCATAAATAATTATTGATAAATAGTTTAATTGCATTCAAATTTAAAGAACAAAATTTTTAACCAAATACTAACTCATATGAATAGGTTTTTAAAGTCTTCCATTCTCATTTTGGTCTTGGTTCTGGCCACGGGATATGTAGCCTACGATGCGGGGTCAGAAACGCTGATTACGCCGGTCGAAACGATCACTATTGCTGAATCAGCAGATGAAGCTATGGAGCAGGAAGGGTACAGCACAATGGCAGAGTTTCGGGAATCTCCGGAGTACACCAAGTTTATCATTGACAACCTGTGGATTTTAATTGCTGCTTTCCTCGTGCTGCTAATGCACCTCGGTTTTGCTTCTTTGGAAAGCGGATTAACACAGTCGAAAAATTCAGTAAATGTGATCTATAAAAATGTGTTCATTCTCTGTACGGGAATATTGGTTTATGCATTTATTGGTTTTCAAATTATGTACCCCGGCGATTTTAATGGGTTTTTTGGTTTTGGAGGATTTGGCATCGGGTTTGATCCATCCGATCCGGTTGGAATGCTAACTCCGGCTTATGGTGAAAAAATGACGATTTGGACTGATTTCATATTCCAGGCAATGTTCGCCGCCACAGCTGCAACTATTGTTTCAGGTTGTGTAACAGGTCGAATTAAGCTCTCCTCTTTTATGATATTTGGCACCATTCTGCTGGCTTTTTGCTATCCCGTAACCGGTAGTTGGGTTTGGGGCGGTGGCTGGTTAGCTGAATTGGGTTTTTATGATTTTGCCGGGTCAACGCTCGTTCATGGAGTGGGTGGCGCTGCGGGTCTTGCCTGCGTTATTCTCCTCGGCGCGAGAACAGGTAAATATAAAGATGGCAAAACATTCGCTATCCCGGCTCACAATATTCCTCTTGCAACCGTGGGTGTCTTTCTACTTTGGATTGGATGGTTTGGTTTTAACGGCGGATCCGTTTTAAGTGCCGATCCTGTTGGTGTATCCTACGTATTTGTAACAACCGCACTTGCTGCATGTGCCGGGGGATTGGCCTCTATGATTGCAACACAGGCCGTAATGAAAAGTCTGGACGCCCCAATGGCCCTTAACGGTATTTTGGCCGGTCTCGTAGGAATTACAGCCGGCGCGGATGTTATATCTCTGTCCGGTGCCATTATGGTAGGAGCCGTTGCCGGTGTACTTGTTGTTTTTGCTATTCTGATGTTCGATAAACTTAAGTTGGATGATCCCGTTGGAGCCATTTCGGTTCACGGCGTTTGTGGAATCTGGGGAACGTTAGCTGTAGGGATATTCACTGAGGCCAGCTTCCTTATTCAGCTGCTCGGAACTACGGCAATATTAGCCGCAACCTTTGTATTCTCTTTTGCAGTTTTTGCGGCCATAAAAGCAGTTATGGGCGTGCGGGTTTCGCCTGAAGTAGAATCTGACGGACTTGACATATCCGAACACGGAAATAAAGCTTATCCGGATTTCTCTCCTGTTCAAACTTCTGAGCTGGGACAATTCACAGCATAAAATCAAAAAAAAGGAGCACTCCAGATGGGGATCCGGTGCTCCTTTAGTTCACTCAAATTACTCTCATAATTATTGTAAACCATTTAAAATATACCGCTATGAAAACGAAACTTAAAGCAGTCATTTTACTCTTTGCAGGGTTAGTTATTTTTTCGACCGATGCCTATTCTCAACTAAGTATTAGCGCTGAAGCGTATAATCGATATGTATGGAGGGGAACTGATTTTGGTAACTCACCAAGTATTCAACCCGACATTAACTATTCCATTGGAAACTTTGAGGTGGGTACATGGGCGGCATTTGCAACTACGGGTGATCCCGATGGCACTGAAGTAGATTTCTACGCTTCATATTTAATAGATACTAATGCAGGAGGATTTTCTCTGTCGATAACGGACTACACATTTCCTGACCTGGATTTTAATAACTATTTTAGCAGTAATTCCCACTTCATAGAATTAGGTGTGGGTTACTCAGGGCCTGAATCCTTTCCAATCTCCTTTTCCACCGGTATTTTTGTCACTAATGATGATGACAATTCTATTTATTCTGAACTTGGGTACGATATCCGCAATGTGTCTCTTTTCCTCGGATTCACTCCCTCGAAATCTGCGCTTTACGGAACATCGGGCAGTGGAGTGATCAACACCGGGTTTTCCGTTTCACGTGATGTGCCTATAACTGAGTTGTTCTCTATCACCCTAAATGGGACAGTAATTGCCAATCCGTATTCTGATAATCTGTTTTTCCTTGCAGGAATTGGCTTTTAAATGGGAAAAAAAAGACCCGTCCGGTTTTTAAAAACCGAACGGGTATGGGAGAAGTGGACGCTTATTTGAAAGATGTTTCAAAAGAAAATGTATTGATGAGGATAATTATTTTACCAATATGATTCGGTACATCCACTTTAACCCTGTATTGCATAGATTTGTTAGTAGCCCACTTAACTGGAAATACAGCTCTATGCATGTTTATCTAGTCGATAAAGAATCATCTATCTGTCGTTCGGAAGTTTTTGAATGGATGGGTGGAAAAGAGGAGTTTAAAAAATTTCATCATTCTATTCAGTGTGATGAATTTGACGGCCTTTCGCATTTATGTTTTGAGTAGTTTAAAGAAGGAGAGACCCGTCCGGTTTTTAAAAACCGAACGGGTCTAACCAGTTAAAATCTCGGATTAAACCTCGCTGCATTTATGATCGACCACAAATGAATTACCCAACCAAATAAAATAATCCATAATAAACCTGCCATCACAAACATAAATAGTGCTAAAAGTGGCCGGCCTTGCAAAAGCTGACCGAG
>JBGTFX010000277.1:0-6166 GCA_041747055.1 Balneolaceae bacterium | reverse complement strand
GATCTGAATTGGAAAAATCTCATCAGATAGCTGTTTAGATGCTTTGTCTGCAAGAAGATGAGAGCGAAGAGCATAGGCATCTTGTTCTTCCCGAGAAATGTCATATTTGGCAGCCATCATATCACAGCTTTCACCCATTGTTATACCGGTAGAAAATTCCGCAATGGATGGGATTTCGGGAAGAAAATCGGAAGGGGCCAGACCTTTAAAGAACTTAAGGTAATCAGTCGGTGATTTGTACTTTTGTGTTTCCAGTAATTTTTGGCGGAATTTTTTTCGAAAACGTATAGGGATGTCACTCATCACTTCTGTTCCCCCCACAATTGCACTTTTGGCATTCCCGGTAAGTATTGTATCCATGGCAGTGGTGAGGGCCATGTTGGAAGAGATACAAGCCATAGAAATGGTTTGTGCCGGTATGTGTTCGGGAAGTCCTGCTGCAAGAGAAGATTCTCTTGCCACATTACTTGTATTAATATCCTGAATGACATTTCCAAAATAGATGCGGTCGATTTGCTCACCATTCAGTTTGGTTTTGGAAATTAGTCCCGAAATCGCAAGTCTTCCCAAATCGTAAGATGACATTTTTTTAAAATCAGTACCG
This sequence comes from Balneolaceae bacterium, assembly GCA_041747055.1. Lineage (GTDB taxonomy): Bacteria > Bacteroidota > Rhodothermia > Balneolales > Balneolaceae > SW132. The sequence continues at coordinate 5,562 of JBGTFX010000277.1, read as the reverse complement.
GATCTTGAAAAAGGTGTTCTGCCACCATCAATAAATACTACACTCTTGTTTTTCTTTTTCTCTGCCATAATTGATCTCTATTTAGTTTAAAAAGCTTGTTTAGTAATATAAGATATTTAGGTTAACAGTGTTAACCTCTTCTTTTAAATAATTTTTATATGAAAGAGTAAAAACTGTTTTGTGCGGAACATTAACCTTCTTATATTTGGCGTCCCGATTGCAATACGCGGGCGCTTAGCTCAGTTGGTTTAGAGCATCTCGTTTACACCGAGGGGGTCGGGGGTTCGAATCCCTCAGCGCCCACATAAAAGGACAACTTTTTAAATAAGAAGTTGTCCTTTTTTTATTTCTGCTACTTTATAGCCTGCCATTTTTATCCAAGCAGATAAATAATTGTTAGACAGTATGTTGAACGTTCTAAGAAAGATGAGAGTCACGTTTATGTATATAACTTATTTATTTCCAATTACTTTTTTTTACATGAATTAAAATAAAAAAGAAACAATTTTACACCCTGTACGTATTAGCTACACAAGTTTAGTTTTATGAAAAAAAGCTATGGTTATATTTAAAAGAATATTTAGAAGGGTAGAGTTAAGGTTGTAATTAGAAATTATTTAATCTTATGTCTTTAATATTTAATTACAGATGAATCAGGATTGTAAACGATAGTTGTGGATTAATTTTTAAATAATATTTATCATTCTACAAAAAAAATAGAAAATAAAAATGTTTGGATTACGAATAATCCATATTTTTAAAAATGAATAACATAAACAGAACACGATAAAATGGACATAAAATTTGTCAAGCGATCACAAATAAAATCCAGTAAGCGGCGGTCATCAAAGTTTAAACCACTGATGGATGCTTTGGATAAGTTACAACCCGGTGGACAGGCTGTTGAAGTTGAATACACAAACGATAAAAGTGTAAACTCAATGAGAACTGCTGTATATCAGTATAATCAGGAGAATAATGTGAAGATTAAAAGTGGTAAGGACGCTAATAATAAGAAGATTTATTTTTATCGTGAAAAATAAAGTTTATTCATTCTTGAATATTCTATTTTTCCGTAAAGAATTGCCTTACAAATCGATAATAGAATTGACTCATTAATAAACTATATAAAGGCGTACCACAAATAATTTCAAATTAGCTATAGATAGAGGAAGGTCTAAGAAATTTCTGATTCTGGTTGACCTTCCATGTTTGCTATTAAAGTTAATTCTTTCCTGTATTCGCTCATGCTATTTAGGGGTTCAATAAATAACCTTTTGCAAGTTCGGTGTACTCTTTTACTTGATTAGTAATCCACGCTTCACCATGTCCCAATTCGTTTGCAAGAAGCTTGGCCACATCTTCAGCTATTTCTATACTCGCTTTAGCATCCAAAAGTAAAGCTCGTGTTCTTCTTGATAAAACATCCTCGACGGTTCTGCCCATCTCATTACGTGCTGCCCATATTACCTCTGAAGGACGATTGGTTAATTTAGGGTGCATTTTCTCTCCCCACCCATCTTGCTCTTTTTCAATTTTCCGTAAAGATGGAGCGTCAGAACCATAAAATGGATACGGTTCGGCTGCATCGCTATTTTTTAGCCATCCATGGAGCCTCAGATTTGCTGTAATAGAAGGACGCGAATCGAGACCTGCAACAACGGCGGCTTCATCAATAGTATCTTCAGCCATTTTACGGTAGGTGGTCCATTTTCCCCCGGTGATGGTAACAAGACCGGATGGATCTATCATTAACGTATGATCACGCGAAATAGTTGATGTGTTTTTCCCTTTTCCTGAACTAACAAGCGGCCGCAATCCGGCAAATACACTTAAAACATCTTCAGGTTCAGGATTTCCGGTCATATATCGAGCTGAATGCGTTAGCAAAAATTCAATTTCTTTCTTCTGAGCCCTGGGTTCAAGAGAAGCGTCTTTTACAGGAGTGTCTGTTGTACCAACAATTACTTTATCATGCCATGGTACTGCAAAAAGAACTCTCCCATCATCTGTTTTAGGCACCATTATGGCACTTTCACCAGGCAGAAATTTTTTGTCCAATACAATGTGTACACCTTGACTTGGTCGAATAATTGAGTCAGTGTCTTTATTATCCATCTGACGAATACTGTCGGTAAAAACACCTGTGGCATTAATGACTGCTCTGGCGTTTATATCAAATTCATCACCGCTTTCCATATCCTTGACGGAAACTCCACTGATTAGATCATTGGATTTTCGTAAGCCTGTCACTTTCGTATAGTTTATGCCAACTCCATCATGATCATGCAGAGTTTGCAGTAAATTTATCGCAAGCCTGGAATCATCAAACTGGGCATCATAATAAATAACTCCGCCAATTAATCCGCCGGGTTCCAGCGTTGGAATATATTCGAGTGTTTTTTTAACGGATAGATGTTTTGATGGCCCAAGTCCTAAATCACCTGCTAGTTTATCGTAAATTTTCATCCCGATGCCATAAAATGGGCCTTCCCACCAATCGTAGTTTGGAACAATAAACGATTGATTTTTTACAAGGTGTGGTGCGTTTTCCATTAGAAGCCCACGTTCTTTTAATGCTTCCAATACTAAGGAAATGTTTCCCTGTCTTAAGTACCGCACTCCGCCATGTACCAACTTTGTACTTCGGCTAGAGGTACCCTTTGCAAAATCATGCTGCTCTAACAAAAGAGTTTTGTAACCGCGAGATGCTGCCTCTACTGCTGTCCCCAACCCGGTTGCGCCACCTCCAATAATGACAAAATCCCAAATTTTAGTTTCGTCCCGAAGCTCTTTAATATTTGTGTCTCTGTTCAAAATAGATTGATTTAATTATTCTTCTTTGCTCCAATTTTTGGAGCGTTCTACAGCATCATGCCACTTATCCAAAAGCTCTTTACGCTCTTTCTGTTCCATTTTGGGCTCAAAAGTTTTATCAATCTGCCATTTTTTATTAATCTCTTCAATGCTATCCCAATAACCCACAGCTAATCCAGCCAGGTATGCCGCACCCAATGCGGTGGTTTCCGTTACTTTTGGTCGAACTACCGGTTTGTTTAAAATATCTGATTGGAACTGCATCAACAGATTATTAACTGATGCCCCGCCGTCAACTCTCATTTCTTTTAATGATATTCCTGCATCAGATTCCATAGCCCGCAATAGATCTGTACTCTGATAGGCAATGGACTCCAGGGCAGCTCTGGCAATGTGTGATCGATTCGTTCCTCTCGTAAGTCCAATAAGTGTTCCGCGTGCGTAAGGATCCCAGTGTGGGGCTCCAAGTCCTGAAAAAGCAGGCACAAGGTAAACGCCATCGTTGTCATCTACCTCTTTTGCCAAATTTTCAATTTCATCGGATGAACGAATCATACCAAGTCCGTCACGCAGCCATTGGACAACAGCACCTCCAATAAAGACGCTGCCTTCGAGTGCGTAACAAACTTTACCGTCAATTTTCCAGGCGATTGTCGTTAGCAGATTATTTGTACTTTTGATTGGCTTTTCTCCGGTTTGCAGAAGCATGAAGCAGCCGGTTCCATAGGTGTTTTTAGCCATTCCGGGTTGGGAGCAAACCTGACCAAAAAGTGCAGCCTGCTGATCTCCTGCAATTCCTGCAATGGGTAAACTTCGCGCAAAAATATCACCTGATGTTTCACCGTAAACTTCACTGCTCGAACGGACTTCAGGCAGCATAGAGGCGGGAATATCCAAAAGATCCAGAATTTCTTTATCCCATTTTTGTTCATAAATATTATACAGAAGCGTTCTGCTGGCGTTTGTACTGTCTGTGGCGTGAACTTTTCCACCCGTTAACTTCCAAACCAGCCAGCTATCAATCGTTCCAAATATCAGATCTCCGTTTTCTGCTTTTTTTCGGGCTCCGTCAACATTATCCAATATCCATTTTACTTTAGTGCCTGAAAAATAGGAGTCAAGAATCAGTCCGGTTTTGTTTTGAAACATATCTGCATGGCCTTCTTCACGAAGCCGGTTACAAATTGAAGCGGTTCGTCTATCTTGCCAAACAATAGCATTATAGACTGGTTTGCCGGTATTTTTATCCCACACTACAGTCGTTTCCCGTTGATTTGTTATTACAATAGCAGCAATGGAATTTGGACTCAAATTAGCACGTGAAACAACTTCAGCGGCAACTCCCACTTGTGATGACCAAATTTCTGATGGATCATGTTCAACCCATCCTGCCTTTGGAAAAATTTGTTCAAATTCTTTTTGGGCTGTGGCAACAATTTCTCCTTGTTTATCGAAAAGAATTGCTCGTGAGCTGGTAGTGCCTTGATCTAATGCTAAAATATACTTCATAAATTTGCTCCTCAATGATGAGTGAAAGTGAATGAGTAGAAGCAGCAGGTGTATGGAATGATATTCATCATGCCGCTAAATCGTTTCTGTTCCGTAAAGAACTTTTAATATATGTTCTGCAAATCAAAAAACACATTTTTTACTGGATTAATTGACCGGTTTAGTCAAATCAAAGAAAGGAAGAACAGAATGGTAGCTTTAAACAATTGGAGGAAAATAACTTATTCAACACCGGCCCATTTTTTATATCTTGTTTGAACCTCATCAATTTTATCAGGTAAATTTGCTATTGTCCAATCAGAGGTGTCTATAGGAGGGTGAATATGTGCTACACATTTACCGGGTTTAGTAAACATTGAACCGCCGTTACTAAGTTCTCTGTTGCCTTCGAAATAGATAGGGACTATTGGATAATTTAATGCAAGTGCCGTTCGAAAGGGGCCTTTTTTAAACGGGCCTATTATTCCTTCATGTTTTCGAGAGCCTTCCGGTGCGGCAAAAATAGAAAGCTTTTGTTTCTTAACTTTATCATATGATTTTTGAAGCGTCTCAACTGCTTCCATTGTTTTTTGCCGCTTTATAAATACTTGTCCGGTTAATCTGCCGATAATAAAAAAGAGGGGATTGTATTGTAATTCCCATTTTGCAATAAATCGAATTCGCGGCAACCCGAGAGCCAGAATGGTGAAAAGGTCAAGAGTAGAACTGTGGTTGGAAATGTAGACAGCTTGTTTTGGCAGAGGGTCTACGCGCTTATTGATATGGAAATCAATTCCCAAAATCCAAAGTACAGGGTAGGAGATGAAGGGAGCGAAATTCTCAACTATGAAATTTGTAAGCCTGCCAAAAGAGATGAGAATTAGAAAGAGGACAATCGGTATAATAATTAACAATAGTAGGGAAAATACGATCATCGAGAGCACTGTCCGAAAAATTTGTATCGGAGTTGGTTTCATAAAAATAAATTTCGTTATCGGAATGCATCTTCGAAATGGGTGATATCCGGTGCTGAATTTCCTTCTTGTACAATAGAAATAATATCAAACCGGACGAGAGCCGTTTCCATTTTCCGTTCGTAAACCCAGGCTTCGGCAGCGGATTTCATATTTTTTTCTTTTGAAGGAGTTACATATTCTTCCGGTCTGCCAAAATAGATATTGGAGCGAAGTTTTACCTCAACAAAAATAATTTGAGTGCGATCGAACGCTACAATATCGATTTCTGCTTTTTCGAAAA
>JBGTFX010000276.1:0-9625 GCA_041747055.1 Balneolaceae bacterium | reverse complement strand
ACTTGGAAATGATTTGAGAAAACAATGTTATATTCGTCATAGAGAGAAAGTTTCTTTGGTGTTGTGCAACTCAAATATACATTTGAGATACACAAAGTTCTTTCTCTCTTTTTTTTATTCAACGTTTAGGACGCTATTGTTATTTCACCACTAAACATTCTTGAAAAAGGCAATTCCATATCAAACGCAAATACAGGCAGATTGCAAGATATTAAAGGTATTAACCTGAAATATGGAAATGACTGGCGGAACAATTATCATGTTTTGAACCGGAGAAAGCTTCTAACAGATTTCGCCAGAATTAAAAAGCTTGGTTTAAACACCATTAAAATTTCCGGAAATACAGTTTATGACTATAATATTTTAAATATCTCCGGTGAGATAGGGCTTGATGTTTCGTTTGGTTTTTGGATTCCTGAATCCATTGATTTTATGAGAGACACAAAGAAAGCAAATCACTTAAAAGAAACGATCATTAACGAGATTGAAAAGCATAAAACACATGAACATATTACTTCGTGGAGTATTCAGAATGATGTCCTATATAATCAGAAAGATTTTTTCCATAAACCGGAATTACTTTATCAAAACCGTGCCTTTATAATCTGGTTAAAAAGTCTGATCGCAGATATAAAAAAGATTGACCCGGCCAGGCCGATTATTCTTGACCTTGAGATAAATTCACTCTCTATCTATCATTCTCAGGTGCTTGCTGAAAATGTTAACGGAATTGATTATTTCGGTTTAACTGTAAAAGATGATGAGCATCTTGAGTCTGTAACTGATTATTTTGGAAACTCAGACATAGAATATTTATTCAGCGAAATTGAGACTGATATTCTACTCAATTCTGAAATATTAAATTCACATCCTTCGTTTTTTGTTACCTCCTGGCAAGACCGGCACGAAAGCAACAAACTCACTTTTGACGGAATTATCGACCGAAAAGGACAGGCTAAAGGTGAATATTTTCAACTATATAATTCTTTAAATGGATCAGATTCTATAACAAACAAGATAAATGCAAGAATATTAAAGCCTGCTACACCTTTGTATGAAAATGAATTGTTAAATTATCACGCAATGCTTTACGATAATAGTGAAGGATGGAAATACGGTCAGGATCTTGAGAATTATACCTTTGAATGGTCGCTGGTAAAATGTGATGAACATGGTAATTACCTTGCGATAAAAGATATTGGTACCGGCCCATTTTTAAGATTAAAAGTTCCTGAAAACCATGACTATTTTAAACTATTGCTTACTGTATCAGACGGTAACTCAGTTGCAACAATTATAACAACATTGAATACTCCTTTAATACGTAATGAAAATGGTATTAAATAAGAGTTGTCTTGCCCTGTTATCGATAAATCAGCAGCTTTTTTTACGGAAAAAATGTCTAAGGAAACATTGCAGATTGCAGACCGCCGTTGACGACTGTTATTAATTCGCGTAAATCAAAAACAAAGCAGGTTTCTTCTGTAAATCCGGTTTCTCTCCGGCCATCCATTGGAAGATTGGCTGACTCTTCAAGAACTCATCCTCGTGGGTCAGATTACAGGCAATACAGAGGTGTGTTTCGGGGCGACATTGTTTAAGGATCTGATCATAAAGCATCTCATTTCTGTGGGGCGTTTCCATAAAAATTTGTGTCTGATTCTGTTTCGCTGACTCCTGCTCCAATCGGGTCAGTTCTTGCAATCGTGCTTTTTCGTTGATGGGCAGATATCCATGAAATGCGAAGGACTGACCATTCATCCCGGAACCCATCAGGGCAAGAAGGATTGATGATGGCCCAACAAGGGGAACCACCGGATGATCATTAGCATGGACCAGTTTTATAAACGAAGATCCCGGATCAGCAACACCGGGAGCGCCGGCTTCAGACATCAAACCGACATCGCCATCTTCAAGCAGTTTTATAAAACTCATCATTTCATGATCAGGGGTTCTCTTATTGAGAATGCGGTAAGTCTGTTTATAATTTGGAGTGGGGTGATTAATCCACTGCAAAAAGCTTTGTGAGGTTTGAGCTTTTTCAACAATAAAAATGTTGAGTGAACGAATCACATCCAGCGTATGCTCGGGCATCACCAAATTTTCTTTTCGTTTCGAAATGGGTGTCGGTATCAGGTAAAGTGTGTGCTTTTTCATTTCTTATGATTCGGTGATTTGAAGCATGGGCACCCGTCTGACCGCTTAGAGCGGTTGACGGGTTTCATTTTGGTTTAAGATTCGTCCGTATCCATGCGTTCAAATTCCAGCTCTTCTTCGCCGTTTTTGATCTTATTTCTTGCGAATTTTGATGCCCATAATGCGACCAAAATGGTGACTATAAACCCAAAACCGGTAACGCCCAGATTTACCTTAATTACGCTTTTTTGAAGTTCGAAAATCGGAATCATCACAATAGGGCTGAATGAACTGCTGTTGTAGCGCACTGGAATGAGTTCTGAATTCATAATTACCTGTGCCATTTGTACAGGCAGGGCAAGCTGCTCTTCAATCACTCCATTATTATCCGTTTCGAATCGTAAAACAACGTAGCCGTTGGTTTGGGCTGCAATCTGTTTTACATCAAAATCAATAACGTCTGCAACATAACTGGTTCCATTATCATAGGTAGTATTCAATCCCTGAAAGATTAATAACTGATAGCCACCCTGGAATAGAAAATATGCCGGTAATAGCCATATGAAAAAAACGAAGTAATATTTATTCATGATGAGTTTTTAATGACGCTTTTGTCTGTTATTTGATAGTTATTCGAAACCGGGAGAGCCAAGCTCAAGGCCGGGGTGAAATCTATGCGTAATGTTTTAAAAACCTTGTTTGATTATTAAAGTAATTACTGATAATCCCCCTTAAAAAAGGGGGGACATAGGGGGATGTTCATTTGAATCTTGTGAAATGAACACCCCTCTAAATTCGCTTGCGAGACTGTTAAATTATTCGATTCTAAAATAACAATTAAAGTTGGCTTTATTTCAGGTGATTATTCCTGTATCTAACGTGAATTACGATCCAATTCTTTTTGAACTTGTTCGATCATTGCAGGATCAAAAATCAACCGCTGCTGAAAATCCTGATTCATCAGCAAGCTCGACATGTGAAACCAGAATCCAATGGGTATTCTGTCAAAAAATAGAACCTGAACGGTGGTGTCGCCGGTGTAAGCAGAGGTTCCAAAATCAATTCCGTTAAGCAAGCCCATGCGGGTGTCGAAGAGTGCTCCATAATCCGTAAAATCTTTTTTAAGCTCCGAGTGCTGCTCAATCTGCCATCTCATCCACGATTTTACCTGTTCGCTGACTTCAGGGCTAATAACCTCATTTGCCCATAAATCCTGCATAACCTGAACCATCTCCCGGGCAGTTGTTTTGGGAAAAAGAGCAAGTGCATCCCGCTCTTCCATAAACGTATTTCCAAGACGGTAATTTTTCATGTACTCAATAATCTGATTTCTATCAGGGCTTTCTTCTACAATTCTGCCGGATTGTTCAGCTATATGATTCCTGAATTCCGGGCTATTTGTCGACGGCCAGTTCTCCAATATTTCTGATGTGGTTCGTTCCTGAATACCCGGTGAAATGGCAATGTATAGACCTGAATAGGGAAGAGGCATTTCAGTTTCAGTGAGTGATAAAGTCTCTTTTAATTCATTCCAGTAATTCCGGTCAACATTCCACCACAAATAATCAGCCAGTGCCAGATTATTGAAAATTGTAAGCAGTTGCAGGGCATCGCTGAGTTTGATTGAACCATCTTGCAGCCATCCTGATTTCAGCGCATAGTTGTAACTTTCGATATGAACGGCCTGATCAACATCGGGAAGCTGATAAACAGAAACCTGTTCCCAAGAGATAAGATCAGCTTCTGAAAATGTACCCTTTTGAATGAGATCAGCGTAAGCGGTAAGTATGAAAAAATTAGCCAAAGCTCCTAAAACACGGGGACGATCTTCCTGAAAATAAATGGCAGAATCCGGGGCGGTCACAACAACACTTGCCAGGGATACATCCTCCGGATTTTGGGCGATGTATTCGGAAAGCCCTCTCAAAGATTGCGTTTTACTTACCCACTCGGTTCCCTCCATTAATCCGGCTCTGTTATCATAAAAAATCGAAAAAGATTTCCAATAGAGTCCGATTATTCCTCCGAAAACAACAAGAACGGCCAGTAAAAAAACACCTAAAAACGTAAGAGCTCTGCTCATAAAATTTATGACCTTCCAAAAAATTGATTGATTTGTAGTAACCTGTAATAGAAACGATTGGGGTCTCGGAAATAGACAAAAGCATGATACTCCTGTTCTGTTCGGGTAAAGGTATCATCCAGAGCGAGATCCACTATTCGGTTATTTTGTAACAACACATATTTGTAGGAATAAGTGCCTTCTTTTATAATCCCGTTTGTAGTCCAGCGATTTGTCTGTTCATTGAAAGAAAGCTGATAATTGGGCTGAATTGACCAGTTATTGAAATCGCCTACGAGGTAAATATCTGTTTGAGGAGAGTAATTCTCGGCCGGATCAAATGTGAAATGGACATCTGCATATTGAGCGGATAGGTTTTGACTCGGATTGCCAAATCGTCGGCCGGATATTCGGGAAAGGCCTGATGAAAAACCTTGGGCATCCTCAAAGAGTACAACTTTAGGAGGAATGGTTGTTGGCTCGTAATCAGCAATTTGGGGAGCCTGAAGCGAAAGATTGTTCAGCGACAAAAACTGAAATTCATAATCTCCAACAAAGGGCGTTTCCTGTCTCATTTCGAAAAGCACTTCCCCGGGCGCGGATGTATCTAATTCCCTGGCTTCCCGACTGCGTCCCCAAAACTGATTTTGCACGTAATAAAATTCAAGATCAAACTGGGGTGTAGTAACAAAATCAGGGAGCTCAAAGGTACTTCTTGGGTAGTGAGCCGTTCGCATATCGTCTGATCTTGGGGTAATTCTCGCATCAACCGTTGAGCGAATAGCACCCTCATTTTCAGTTATAAAAAATGGCATAGAGAAAAGGAAATTTCCTGTATCAACATCCTCAACCCGCAGCATATAATTCCCGCTGACTAAAAAAGTGACATCCCGATTCGGAAATTCAAACTGATAATTGCGAAACCCCGGACGCTGACTTCTGCTTACGCTCCCTGCGTCTAAATTCAGGTTATAAAAACCATCCTGGTAAAAACTTTGGTCCAGTCCTGAACGGGTCCAGTCAGGATTATGATGGGTAAAGGTTACTTTCAACTGACGCGAATCTCTTTCTAAAAGATCAAAGGAGAGAAGCAATGTCTGATTGGTATTTAATCCTAAAATAGGTGCAGACTGTCGGTTACCGGACCGATGGAGTAAAATGGAATGTGCTAAATCACTGGCTGTTAATTGACCCGGCACTGAAAAGGAATTATCAGGAACAATAGATGTAGGTATACCCCCTGTAGTCCGAGTGGCAGTTTCTGATGAACTACATCCTATTAAAAGGAACAATAGCGCAATAGCTGCAAAATGTACATTGCAAAACCCACCCGTCAGACGGCAAATGATTGATGTATTTTTAATATGACTTAATGAAAAGCCGTCAGACGGGTATTTCGCTGATTTACAAATAGTAGGTTCCTTCAAATACAAAAGTGGCCGGTCCTTCGAGTTTTATATTGCTGTACTTCTTTGTGGAATCATCAAACGTAAAATAGACGGTTAACGTACCGCCTTTTACATATACTTCGTAGATATACTCACCTCCCAAAGAATCCTGTAGATAGTGCCATGCTAAGGCTGATGCGATGGCTCCGGTTCCGCAAGCAAGTGTCAGGTTTTCGACTCCTCGCTCGTACGTTTGAAGCTGAAGAGTATCCTCATTCACCCCATGAATGAAGTTTACATTGGTTCCTATAGGAGAAAATGTTTTATGATATCGTAACTTTTTTCCTCGTTTAATAAGATGCTTTTCTTTACCAAGAATCTTTTTATCAACCGCACATACAATATGTTCTGTATTGGTATAGATGTTTAAAAAGGATTCATCATCCACACTCACTTTTTCAACGGAGGTCTCCAAAGGGAAATGAATGGCAACACTATTGTCATCCACTTTTGCGCTGTATACTTTATCATGAACACGAAATGTAAATGTAGGCGGACATCCCAGTGTGACTGCAAATGATGCAAAGCAGCGTGCTCCATTTCCACACATTCCCGCATCACTGCCATCCGGATTTTTGTAAATCATGACAAGATCCGCTTTTTGTGACTCGTCATATTCCAGTGCGATCAAGCCATCGGATCCAACGCCGAATTTACGGTCAGATATCATTGGTGTGATGGATTCAATTTGCTGTGGGCTAAGCTTTACGGAACGGTTATCTAATAGGATAAAATCGTTTCCTGCGCCATGCATTTTTGTAAAATGGAGTGATTTTTTTTTTGTCATGGCTGTTCGATAAATGCGGGCAGATGTTTCCAGGGATCATCCCGCGTAATTTCTGTGTCAATTCCACGCATTAAGCTACCAAAGCGAAATGAGATGGATGTGAAGATTAATTTAAACTGTACGTTTTGATAAAGCAGATATTTGAGTTCCTGCAGCTGCTCAATCATCTCTTCCAATTTTGCGTCTTTTAAGGCACTGCAGAACTTTTTAATCACCTCAAGCTGATCGATATTCGCAATGAGTGAAGGTTGCTCCGTTTCGCGGTACACCATAATATCACGTAAAAGTTGCTCTAATGTATTACAAAGGGCAATCTGACTTTCGGTATTCAGACTGCTGTTCCAATTTTGAATGAGCGTTAAAAGTTCCTGCGCATCCTGAGTGTAGGTGTAGCGTAAGAATTCGATGGTCTGTTCGCGCGTTTTTTGCAGTGTTTTCAGATCAAGAAATCGGGTGAGAGCGTAATTTCCATCGGATACCCTTGCTAAAAATTGTGCGTCCTCTTCGGGGATATTATCAAACCGAACCAAACCGTTGGTTACCTCTTCCTGCGAGAGCGGATTCAGGCGAATATGCTGGCATCGCGAAACGATTGTTGGAAGAAGCTGATCCGTTTTACTTGCCGTGAGTATAAACATCACGTTGCCTGACGGTTCTTCAAGCAGTTTCAAAAATGCGTTGGCTGATTCTTTCCGCATTGTATCAATTCCGGTAATGATAATCACCGTTCGTTTTCCTTCATTAGGGCGCAGTACTGTTTTCGGGCGTATCTCCTCGCGGTAATAACTGATAGAGTAGAATGCGCGTCGGTTTTTGGATGATTCCGTATCACCAAGTGCCGGCCTTAGGCTGAAGTCTACAATTTCGTAGGGATCGTCTGCAAGAAGTTCTAAACGGGATTGAAGCTCACTGTTTCCCACAGTTGACGGGAGAGGCATAAACAGGTGAATATCAGGATGGGTGAACCAACTTGATTTTTTTGATGCACCGGTTCCTTTCAAGTCAGTAAGATGATCGACACCATTTACGACTTCTGCCATGGCAAGGGCGAAGGCTGTTTTTCCGGTCCCGGCAGGGCCAGTTAACAAGTAGGCGTGGCTGAGTCTATCAGACCGAAACGTTCGCTCGATTTGCTCAATAGCTTGTTTTTGGCCAACAAGCCGCCGATCACCAAATGATATATTTTCCTGTAGTAGAGTCATGATGCTTCCCAAATATAATCAAAAAGTAGAGCTCCGGCGGTAATGGTTACGCCGCAATATCCGATCAGGGCCGTAAGATCGTTAATGGAGGATTCTGATGGCCCTTCAATAAGTGCAATTTTGGTAGTGGTTGTTAGTACTAATAAAAGGGGAACAACCAACGGAATACAGAGTACTGAAAAAACGGCTCCTTTTCGATCGGCCTGTGCGATCATAGCTGAGGTTAATGTTGTAACAGCTGCCAGGCCTGCGGATCCAAATAAAATGGAATAGATAAAATATTGAACGCTTACAATCTGCATGTTCATCATCAAAATGTAAAAGAAGAAAGTGAACAGATGCAAAATGAGCAGAAACAGAAAATTGTACATTAGTTTACCGGCAAAAATGTCACCCGGATTTGCATGAAGCTGAAGGAGCGGCCATGTTTTTTTCTCCGTTTCCTGTACAAAAGATCTCATCATCCCGGTCATGGATGCAAAAAGAATGATAATCCATACGAGTCCGCTTTTTGGAGTAGGATCCATTTGCTCTGCGCGAAGGGTAAATAGAATGAGCAGCAGTGATGCACCGGTGAAAGCCAAAAGTGTATTAATGGCATACTTTGTGCGCAGTTCTATCGCGATCTCTTTTTTTAATATGGATAGTGCAGGTTTAACCATGGTAAAATCAGCTTATAAAGTGACGTAAAGGTACTAAAAAACCTTGGGAGGCGTTTAGAGAATTTCAATATTTCTTTTGAAAGAATAACGATTAGCTCCCTATATTAAACCAAACTAATTGATTGCAGTAGTTTCAAAATTTATATGGACATACATTCACTTCTCGAAAAGTCTACCATTCTCGCAAATGTTGAGGTAGATTCAAAAAAAGAGTTAATCAACACATTAGTTGATCTGTTAAATGCCAAGGTAGATGATAAGGCTCTCGAAAATATAAGGGAAGCTGTATTTGAGCGGGAATCAATAATGTCTACCGGAGTGGGAAAACAGTTAGCGATTCCACATGGTAAATGCTCAGCTATTGAGGAGAATCTTGCAAGTTTTGCTATTTTAAAAGAGCCGATCGATTATGATGCCATTGATAATGAGCCTGTAAAAATGGTTTTTTTATTGGTTGGGCCGGAGTCTAAAAACAGTGTTCATATTAAGTTGTTAAGCCGTATTTCCAGGCTGATGAATAGCGGGTCATTCCGTGAAAAATTACTGGGATGCAGCAGTTCAATAGAGATATACGATGCTTTTCAAAGTGAAGAGGCAGAATATTTCGGAGCCTGATCAGTTGCTTATGAAAAAAAGTTTCTCTGCAGTTGCTCTTATCATTGTGCTTTTCTTCAGTAGCGTTGATCCGCTCGAAGCTCAACAGGTGGATCCCATTCGGGATATCATCGATAACAGTCGTGTATCAAATTCTTTTTGGGCACTTCAGGTTCGTAATCAAAACGGAGAAGTTCTCTACGATTACAACGGCAATTACCTGATACGACCCGCATCAAACCTGAAACTTGTTAGTTCGGCAGCATTTCTGGAACTGCTGGGTTCTGATTATCGGTTTAACACAACGCTCTACGGCAGGGGCGAAATTGTAGCAGATCGGTGGCGGGGTGATTTAATCGTCAGGGGAGTGGGCGATCCGTCAATAAATGGGGAGATGTATGATGATCCACTGTTTCTGTTTGAAAAGTGGTACCGGAAATTGGAGGCCATGGGAGTAAAAACGATAGATGGAAATCTGATTGGCCACGATGGTTTTTTTGATGACGTGCCTTATCCGCGCGGATGGGAGTGGGACGATTTAAGTTATTACTACGCTCCGGAGATCAGTCCGCTTTCGTTTAATTTCAATGTGGTTGATCTCGAAGTATTGGCGGATGGACAAATTGGATCAAAACCAAGTATTAAGTGGTTTCCGTTTAATACGCCTTATGTTCGGTTTGTGAACGAACAGATAATAGCCCCTGCGCACACAAAATTTGATGAATCCTATCGTC
>JBGTFX010000275.1:0-6072 GCA_041747055.1 Balneolaceae bacterium | reverse complement strand
TTTGAAGAGGAATGTATACAGGTAATATCCGTAGAAAATGAAACCCGGGGATGATCAATAATGGGTAGCCAATGTTTTGTAGAAAGCGGTAATAGAGATGTAAAAATAGTGTTGTTGTAATTCCGATGCAGACCAAACCGGGGTTCCGCTTTATAGACAATATTGATGTCCGCCAAATCCCCCGCTGCAAAAGGATCATCCAGATAGATGATTAGCTGATCGCCTGTTACCTCATAGTCCATCGTTCTTTCGTTTACAATTACATCATCCACTTGCATTTGAACGGCATCAAACATAAGAGAATCTATATCACCAATAAGAAAACGTACTCTATAATCCACATCCCCCTCAATATTTCCCATTTCTCCCACACGAATTTCGGCATCCATATGATTGATCTGAACATCCATTTTCCGGAATTGTTCATAATCGCCAGACTGAGCAATTGATAATTCTGAAACAAGTAATAGTAAAAGCAGACTTTTTAGTACAATTTTGAGCATATCTATTTGAAAAATGAGAGAATTTCAGATTTTAAATACGGGTTTGTTGAGATTGCGTTTCCGGTGTCAATAGTTTCATTACCCGAAACATCCATAAAAACCCCGCCGGACTCTTTCACTACGGGAAGCAACGCCGCTGCATCCCATTTATTCAAAATCGGATCGAACATGATATCTGCCCTTCCGGTTGCCACCATCATATGGCCATATCCATCACCCCAAGTACGGTGTAAACGGGTTGATGTGAGAAGTTTATCAAATGGTTCATCAAAATCATACTTTTTAATGTGCTCCAAATCTGTCGTCAAAAATGTGGCATGATTTAGCTGCTTACAATCCCGAATCCTCGATTTGATTCCATTAAAATAGGCGCCGCTTCCAATCGCTGCCGAAACCATCTCCCCTAACGCCGGAGCGTAAATAATTCCTACTTGTGGTTTTCCTTTAATTAAGATTCCAATCAACGTAGTATAAAATGGAACTCCATGAATAAAAGACTGCGTACCGTCAATTGGATCGAGAACCCAAACTACATCGTTATCTTCATTTTCAGATCCAAACTCCTCACCTATTATTCCATGATCAGGAAATTGTTTGTTGATTTCAGCCCGAATAATTTTTTCTGCATTACGGTCAGCGTTGGTCACCGGGGAGTTATCTGATTTAAACTCAAGATCAAACGACTTATTAAAAAAGTCGAGTGTGGAATCCCCACCTTTTCTTGCAATCTCTTCGGCGCTTTCTCTAAGAGAATCTAACGTAAAATCCATCTGAGTTTGTCCAAACTTTAGGTTATTTTTGTGTACGTAATTTTATTGATCATAAAGTAAGCTGTAAGATACAATTTCCATGACCGATTCTCAGATTTTTGAACATATTGCTGACTCCCTCCAACTTTCAGGAAAACAAGTACAAACCGTAGCAAAATTTATTGATGAAGGCGCCACCATTCCATTCCTGGCCCGCTACCGACAGGAAGCGACCGGCGGACTTGATGAAGAACAGCTTCGTGCTGTGCGAGATCGAGTTGAACATCATCGCACTCTGGAAGATCGAAAAACGACCATCTTAAAAGCCATTAAAGAGCAGGAAAAACTAACTCCTGAACTCGAAGAGAAAATAAAAAACTGCAAAGATCTGAAAACACTCGAGGATCTCTATCTGCCCTACAAGAAAAAGCGCAAAACCAGGGGTGACATGGCCAAAGAGAAAGGATTGGAGCCACTGGCACAGATGATTTGGGATCAGGAAATTGAGGAAGGAGATCCGCTGACCTACGCTAAAAAGTTTGTGGATACCGAGAAGGAAATCCCTGATGCAGAAACGGCGCTAATCACTTCACTAGATATTGTAGCCGAATGGATTAATGAGTCCGTTGAAGTGAGAGATGCGTTGCGAAAAATCATCCGGCGACACGGACATATTTCAACCAAAAAGAATCCCGCTGTTAACGAGCGAACCAACTATGAAGATTATTACGAGTTTAATGGTCGGGTTGCACACATCAAACCACATCAGGTGCTTGCAATAAATCGTGGTGAGCGGGAGAATAAAATTTTTGTAAACCTGGAGCTTATCAAAGATCAAACGCTTGAACATTTAGATGATAAAGTGATCACCAATGAAGCGTCCATTTTTATTCCGGCACTTCAGGATGTGGTTGAAGATGCTTATAAGCGACTATTACTTCCATCGCTGGAACGAGAACTCAGAAACGAACTGACTGATTCTGCAGATCAACACGCCATCGAAACATTTGCCACCAATCTGAAAAGCCTGCTTCTTCAGCCACCGCTTAAAAATCAGGTGGTGATGGGTGTGGATCCCGCCTACAGAACCGGCTGTAAAATTGCCGTTGTTGATCCCTATGGGAAATATCTGACCGGAACCACCATCTATCCCACTCCGCCTCAAAATAAAATTGAGGAGAGTGCCAATGTCGTCAATAAATTTATTGACGAGCATAAGGTAACGCTAATAGCGATTGGTAACGGAACCGGAAGCCGTGAAACAGAACAGTTTATTGCTGATGTAATTCAACAGCGCAAAGAAGATCATCCCAAAGAAGAGCTTCACTATTTAATTATCAATGAAGCGGGCGCCTCTGTCTATTCGGCCTCCACAATTGCGCGGGAAGAATTTCCGGATTTGGATGCTGCCCAGCGGGGAAATATTTCCATTGCACGACGGGTACAGGATCCACTGGCAGAACTGGTGAAAATCGATCCGAAATCTATTGGAGTGGGTTTGTATCAGCATGATATTAACCAGGTTCAGCTTGCTAAAAAACTTGATGATGTGGTTGAAACCTGCGTGAATGAAGTGGGAATTAACATTAATACGGCAAGTTCATCGCTGCTTTCACATGTTTCCGGGTTGAGTAGAAAAGTGGCTCAAAACATTGTCACACATCGTGAAAAACAGGGGCAGTTTAAAAGTCGCGACGAACTTAAAGATATTCAGGGCGTTGGAGAATTTCGATTCCAGCAGGCGGCAGGATTTATGCGGATTCCCGAAGGAAAGCATCCTTTGGATAACACTGCGATTCACCCGGAAAGCTACGAAGCAACGGAAAAACTTTGCAATCTGTTTAGTATCAACGTGGATAAACTCTCAGACGAAAAGTCGAAAATAGAATCCGTGTTTTCTAACATCAACCATGAAGAAGTTGCTGGTCAGGTCGGAGTTGGAGTACCGACACTTCAATTAATTATTGAGAATTTACAGAAACCCGGACGTGATCCACGTGAATCCTTGCCAAAGCCATTGCTCAGGCAAGATGTTCTTAAAATGGAAGATCTTTCATCTGGCATGAAAATGGAAGGAACCGTTCGCAACGTGGTTGATTTTGGCGCTTTTGTGGATTTAGGTGTAAAACAGGATGGCCTGCTTCACATCTCTCAAATGAGCACAGGCAGACAGCGAGTTGACAATCCACACGATGTTGTTTCCGTAGGAGACATCATAGAAGTTGAAATCAAAAGTATCGATATTGAGCGCGGACGAATAGGACTAGCGCTCGTTAAATAGACTAATTTTTAATTCTTTTATTAATTTATGAATCCATCTGATATTACTGCTGACGTACAAAAAGCTGAACATGAACATCATTTACCGATCTACAAACGATATCCGCTCACGTTAGAGCGTGGCGAAGGTGCTTTGGTTTGGGATTACGAAGGAAACGAGTACCTGGACATGCTTGCAGGAATTGCGGTAAACAATACCGGCCATTGTCATCCAAAAGTAGTTAAGGCCATTCAGGAGCAGGCCGGAAAATTGATGCACACATCCAACTTCTATTACAATAAGCCACAAAGTGATTTGGCGAAGTTGTTATCTGAGTTATCCGGTTTAGAGCGGGTATTCTTTTGCAACTCAGGAGTTGAAGCTCTTGAAGCAGCGCTAAAAATCGCCCGTAAGTATGGAAATAAAAAAGATAAAAAGGGGGACATTGTGGCCGTTGAACGTGGTTTTCATGGACGTTCACTGGCAGCGATTGCATTAGGAAAAGAAAAATATCAAAAAGGATTTGAACCCATTCCACAGGGATTTAGAACAGTTCCGTTTAACGATTTAGAAGCACTGGAAAAAGCCATCACCAAGGATACAATAGCTTTTGCATTTGAGCCGATTCAGGGCGAAGGTGGAATCCATGCAGTGAGTGAAGAGTACATGAAGCGTGCAAGGGAACTATGTGATGAACATGATGCCCTTCTATTTTTTGATGAAGTACAGTGCGGAAATGGACGAACCGGTAAATATTTTGGATATCAGCATTTTGATGTACAGCCCGATATCATTGCGACGGCTAAAGGATTAGGCGGAGGGTTCCCAATTGGAGCCGTGATGGCAAATGAAAAAGCAGCCGGTGCACTGGACTACGGGGATCACGGAACAACTTACGGGGGAAATCCCCTGGCATGTACCGCAAGTTTAGCTGCCGTTAATGCCATATTAGATGAAGACCTGATGACGCAAGCCACCGAAAAAGGTGCTTATCTGATTGAACAGATTAGAGAGAATACTCAGGATCTGGATGTAATCAAAGAAATTCGTGGAAAAGGTTTGATGATTGGCGTGGAGTTAACAATTCCCGGAAAGCCCGTTGTTGAAGAGATGTTGAAAAACCGGGTTTTATCAAACGTAACCATGGATACGGTTATTCGAATTGTGCCTCCACTGGTGATCAGTTATGACCAGCTTGATCACTTTGTTGAAGTATTTACGGATGCTATCAGGCAGAGTTTGAATGTGTAAAAAGTGAGCGTAAAACGTCACCCCGCACTTGATGCGGGGTCTCCTAACCCTGCAAAATTTTATAACTCTGTTATTTAATCATTCCTCAGAGATATCGCTTCGCGTTCAAAAAATGAGCGGATCAGAGTCCGGTATGACGTTTATCACGTTCCCAAGTTACCGTTTCTTATTTCCAATTGTATTGAATTGATATCGGTACACATTATCACTTCCGGTAATGAATAGTTGATCGAGATCCTCTCCTCCCCACTCCAAATTTGTAATTTGCTCATTAAATGGAATTCGGTGCAGTTCTTCACCATTTTGATCTAAGATTATAAGTCCATTTGGTCCGGTTGTGTACAGGTTACCGTGCAGATCGGTAACCATTCCGTCAGCCCCTCCCATGGACCCCATTTCACCAATATTTGCAAATAATTCCGGTGAATGAAGATCACCATTTGGATTGACCTGAAAAGCCACAATATTTCCGGTTTCAGAATCATTCAAATACATCCGTAATTCATCAGGTGAAAAGACCAAGCCGTTAGGAAGGTTAAATTCATCATAGATAACAGTAAGTTCTCCGATAGGTGAAAGCTTATAAACCCCACTAAAATCCAGTTCACGATCATCATCACTCACACCAAAAGGCGGGTCTGTAAAAAAGATGTTTCCGTTAGAGTGTACGGCAATATCGTTTGGACTATTCAGACGTTTTCCTTCGTAATTGTCTGCTATAACCTCTAGAGTTCCATCTGATTGCAATCTAGAAACAGTTCCCTGATGTTGCGCTAATAAAATATTTCCGTCAATATCAGCCTGAATCCCATTAGAGTTGCCCGATGCTTCTATAAATACATCAACTCCATCGGTTTCTGACCATCTGTAGACTTTATTTGCGGGAATATCACTAAAGATAAGAAAGCCGTCCGGGTGCCAGTAAGGACCTTCGGTAAATTCAAAATTGTCAGCAATTATCTCAGGTTCTGCTCCATCCACTAAAAGCGGCTGTGTTTCATTTACGCAAGAAAATATGAACAACAAAATTATTAAAAATAAACTAGTCTGTACCGTTTTTGTCATAATCTTATAGTTATTAAAATTAGGTATTTAACGAGCACAACATACAAATTTGTAGGAGAATAATGCTCATAAAAAAAGGTATTCCCCCTAAAATGGAGAATACCTTTTTAAAATGCTGATTAAATTTTACGCAAATACATCTTTAATCTTAGAAAAGAATCCTTTTTCGCGGGACTTTGCATTTGCGGGATCAAAGTGATCTTGTCCGCGAAGTGCTTCAATATGCTTAAGCTCATCTTTCGAA
>JBGTFX010000274.1:0-3619 GCA_041747055.1 Balneolaceae bacterium | reverse complement strand
GCCCCATTGTTAAAACTGCTGATAAAAAAGAGGCTCTAATTTCTATTTTTGAGCCTCATGTTACTAAGGAAACATTTTCATTGATCAATTTGCTTGTATCAAAGGGTAGAGAAGGTCTATTGAATGAAATTAGCAGGGAATTTATAAACCTCTACAATTTTCACGAAGGAATTGTAGAAGTTGATGTAACAACAGCATCTACTCTCTCAGAAGATCAAAAAGATAAACTTAAAAAAAATCTTGAGATCAAAACTGGGAAAACCATTAAAATGAATCTTTCTGTTGATGAGAGTATTCGTGGCGGTGTTTTAATTAAAATAAACGACACTGTCATTGATGGTAGCATTAAACACAAAATTAGTCAGCTCAAAAATAAATTTGCAGTCACAACTGTAGCATAAAAAAGTAGGAATTATCATGAGTCAAGTAAGACCTGACGAAGTATCAGCAATATTACGTAAACAACTTTCCGGATTTAAAGGTGAATCTGAAGTTTATGACATGGGAACCGTTCTTGAAGTTGGAGATGGTATTGCTCGTGTATATGGACTTTCTAAAGTACAGGCCGGGGAACTTGTTGTATTGCCGGATTCGTTAGATGAGGAAGGTAACCCTGTGAGGGGAATGGTATTAAACCTTGAAGAGGATAATGTTGGTATTGTACTTTTTGGTTCTACTCATGACGTTGAAGAAGGCCATACTGTTAAAAGAACCGAAAGTATTGCTTCATTAAATGTAGGCAATGGAGTTTTAGGCAGGGTTATTGACCCACTTGGAAGGCCACTCGATGGTAAAGGAGCTATTACTGGCGAGACAATTAACGTGCCACTGGAACGAAAAGCACCTGGGGTTATTTATCGTCAGCCTGTAGATGAACCTCTTCAAACGGGAATAAAAGCGATTGACTCTTTAATCCCAATTGGACGTGGACAGCGAGAACTAATTATTGGTGACCGTCAAACCGGTAAAACAGCTATTGCTCTTGATACGATTATCAATCAGAAGTTTACACAAGGTGGTGATAAGCCGGTTAAATGTATTTATGTAGCTGTAGGTCAGAAAGGGTCAACCGTTGCTAATATTGTTAAAACACTCGAAGAGAATGGTGCAATGGAATACACAACAGTTGTATCTGCACCAGCAAGTTCAACTGCGCCAATGAGATATGTTGCACCTTTTGCCGGAGCAGCTATTGGTGAATTTTTTCGTGATACCGGTCAGCATGCGCTGGTTATTTATGATGACTTATCAAAACAAGCCGTTGCTTATCGTGAATTATCACTACTGCTGAAAAGGCCCCCGGGACGTGAAGCGTATCCCGGTGACGTATTTTATCTGCATAGTCGATTATTGGAACGTGCTGCTAAAATTATTGACAACGATGGAGTTGCATCGTTGATGAATAATATTCCCGCAGAATTAAAACCATTAGTAAAAGGTGGTGGTTCATTAACTGCACTTCCGGTGATTGAAACACAGGCCGGTGATGTATCTGCATATATTCCTACAAACGTAATTTCTATTACTGATGGACAGATCTTCCTTGATACAGATCTGTTTAACTCAGGAATCCGACCTGCTATTGATGTTGGTATATCAGTATCACGAGTGGGTGGTTCTGCGCAGGTAAAATCAATGAAGAAACTTTCAGGTACACTTAAGCTTGATTTAGCTCAGTACCGCGAACTGGAAGCTTTTGCAAAATTTGGATCGGATCTTGATCCAACTACACAACGTCAGCTAAAGCGCGGAGAACGTACCGTTGAATTGATGAAACAAGGTGAGTACAAACCACTTCCTGTGGAGCATCAAATTGCACTGCTGAAAATTAATAGTGAAGGACTTTTTGATCAATTATCAGTAGAGCAAATGAGAGCTTTTGAAGATCAATTTATAGAAACAATTAGCGCTAAATACCCTGATGAAATGGAAAGTCTATCCAAGTCAGGTGTATTAGATGATGCCTTAGGCCAGAAATTGGTAAAAACAGCTCAAAGTACAATCGATCAAATTTTAGCCACAAAAGGTGCTTAAATAAATGGCAAATCTGCGCGACATACGTACTCGAATTTCATCTGTTAATAATACCCAACAGATCACAAAAGCCATGAAAATGGTTGCTGCGGCAAAGTTGCGTAAAGCGCAGCAAAAAATGAGTTCAAATCGTCCTTTTGCCAAGAAAATGAAAGACGTGGTAGTACGTTTACAATCAGGTAGTACAACTGAAAATGAGTTGTTAAAAAAACCTGAAAGCGTTGATAGAGTTTTGTTCCTGGTAGTCGGTTCAGACAAAGGACTTTGTGGTGGTTTCAATAACAATTTGTTTAAAGCTGTTGAAACAAACATACATGATAATTATCAGCAATTTATTGACAATAATACTTTGGACGTAATTACTATTGGAAAAAAAGCAGGTGCTTATTTTAAAAAGCGTAATTACTCTGTTGTAGATACTCATCCCGGATTTTTTGATACTCTTAGTTATACAAATACTTCAGATATTATGGAGTATATTATAGCTGAGTTTACTAAAGGAACTTATGATCGAGTGGTTTTGGCTTATAATGAATTTAGAACGGTTATAGCCCAGAATAGGATAGTAGAACAATTACTTCCAATTGAGCCGGAAACTTTTGCTCAAGAGGAAGGCGAAATTGCAGGGGGCGCTGCATCTGATTATATTTATGAGCCGGATGCAGAATCTATTTTGAGTGAGTTGCTTCCTATATATTTGGTCACACAATTATGGAAAGCAGTACTTGAGTCCAATGCATCTGAACAAGGGGCTAGAATGGCTGCTATGGATAATGCTACAGAAAATGCAAAAGAACTTGAACAAGAGCTTAGACTGAAGTATAATCAGGCTCGACAAAGTGCAATTACTACAGAAATTTCCGAAATTGTTTCTGGTGCTCAGGCACTGAAAGATAACTAAACCGGAGGGATGGCAGAGTGGTCGAAGGCGGCGGTCTTGAAAACCGTTGAGGCGCAAGTCTCCGGGGGTTCGAATCCCTCTCCCTCCGCCAAAAGAAAAGCCCCAACTAAGTTTGGGGCTTTTCTATTAAATAAACATCTTCTTTATTCGTTGATAGCCTCAATGCTGTTAATCACTCTATCCAAAGATGAATAATATCTATTTTCGAATCCTTATTCTATTCACTTTTTTTCTGACTGTTTCTACAGGGTTACAGGCTCAAGATACATTAAGGCTCAATTTATCCGAATTTCTTGAACGCAGCATGGAAAGATCAGGCCAGGTACAATATGAACGAGGTGCTGTTGATTTAGCACTTAAAGATGCTGATTTAGCCAGAGCACAACGATTTATTCCACGAGCGGAATTAAGCACTCAGCACGGAGTAATACCCGGTGTGATCAGTCAAACAGATCTACCTCCGGGCCAATTTTATCTAGACCCTAATCTTGAAAATGACTGGGAGGATTGGGCCATTTTTACCAGGGCTGAATTAACTGTAATTCAACCCATATTTACATGGGGTGCTGTTAATAGTGCGATACAAGCTGCGAAATCTGCTTCTCAAGCATCTGAGTACGAGTTTGAATCTAAAAAGGCAGAAATTGAGCTTCAGTTTTACGAACTGTATTATAGTTATCTACT
>JBGTFX010000273.1:0-12561 GCA_041747055.1 Balneolaceae bacterium | reverse complement strand
TGTAACTCTACCCCCAATTCTCTCGCCATAACTTTCGATAATTCAAGTGCCCCGGGATCAAAACCGCGATGGGTATTCAACAAATCCTCTGAATCTTCGAACAAATACACCCACTCCTTCGGTAACGCATTTGACGCATGCTCACAGGTAATCAGAAAATGGGTTGATTTTTTAATCATAGTATCACTTAATAAACAACTGTCCGTTGCCCAAACAAGTACACAACTCACCATAAACATCTTTCAAGTTTTCCTTCGAAAAGGTATCGGGAAGTGCATTCAAAATTCGTCTCGCCAGCGGCCCATGCTCAAAAATAACCTTTAACACTTTTTGTGACTCATCATCAATCATCCCGGAATTGATCACCTGGTTAAACAGACTCTGCCAAACTTCACCCGCTTCCATTTTGGGTTGATGAATTCCAAACAGTTTAAGATAATTTTCATCATTGATGATTGCTCTTTCACCCTCTTTTACGACCGCCATCAAAATATCAGACAGATCATTTTCGCTCCACGTTTTTTGCTCAGACCGTGCGGTCCATTTTTCATCCGTCAGCATTTTTGTAACGGTCACAAACAGTTGTAAAATGGCAATATCTGCTTTGGGACACTCCTGAATATCCATCACACGAATTTCTATGGCACCGCGATCAAACCGGGCCATCACGCCTCGGGAATTCAGCCACTCATCCTGCAAAATTCCCTCGGGATCGTAGGAGGAAATATCCTTATACATCGGTTTAAAAATGGAGCTATAGTAATCATCTTTCGTAAAAACCCGCTCGGGGATAATGCGACCGGTCACAAATGGGATTTTTGATGAGTTAGTTCTGTAAACCTCCATTCTGTAATTTAAAAACGGCTTTATCTCGCCATCTGCGATTGGAGAACTTGCTGAAAGCGCCGGCAGTAGGGGAGTGAGAATGCGAAGTGCTGCACAAAGTTTTCCAAACTCTTCATCTCCGTTAAACGGAAGGTTCAGGTGCGTGCTCTGCAGGTTCGCCCAACCGTGACCCCGACAGTCAAAAATCCTGTTATACGCATCATAAATCGGGTTATTTTCGTGTGGCCATATTTTCATCTCCGTAAATGGATCCATCCACGGATGCATCGCCCCGGGCATCAGTTTTGCGTTAAATGGAGCCAGTTTACTGTTCACGACTTCTATCTCTTTCTGAAAATCAGCTCCCAAACCATCCAGGTCTATAGCGGGACCATCGCTTTTTATTTCAATCACATGAAGCACCAGTTCATTGCTCCACGCAATGGGTCCGCGCGAATATTCATTAACAATTCCCCCGGCAACCGATTCGAGCAGTTTATCAGAAATGGGCATCACCGAAAGCGAATCACGATCCACAATCATAAATTCCATTTCCACACCATAACCGTCAAACAGGTGCAAAGGACGTTTTTGCTGAATTTTCATTTATAGATTATATATAGTTATTAGAAGTAAAAGTGAGTTGTCCAAAAAAGGTCATTCTAAATTTATTTCAGAATCTCCTGTCTTTGATATGGTTAGGAGATATCGCTTCGCGGGGAAAAGATGAGCGGATCAAGTCCGGTATGACAAAAACTGTCAATTTACTTTACACCCCGCACCTTCTTCCGCTCAATCCGATTCATAATCTCACCCATAATGCTAAGGTAAAGCTCCTCCTTCAACAGCTGATCTTCGTAGCCGGAATCAATACTCGGATTGTCGTTAATTTCTATCACGTACACTTTTCCATCAATTTCCTTGATGTCTACGCCGTAAAGTCCATTTCCAATCAGATTCGCAGCTTTCAGTGCGGTCTCTACCACCTTTTTTGGCGCATCCTTAACCGGTACCGTATCCGCTTTTCCGGCATGCGTTTTTCCATCGGTTCGTTCATAAATCTGCCAGTGTTTCCGCGCCATATAATACCGGCACACGTACAACACCTGCTGATTCAAAATCCCAACGCGCCAGTCGAATGTAGTGGGAATAAACTCCTGTGCAATGAGCAGATCTGATTTTTCAAACAGCTCATCCGTCTGTGTTTCAAACTCTTCTGCGTTATCCACCTTCACAACGCCCACAGAAAATGAGCTGTCAGGCTGCTTTAAAATGCAGGGGAAGCCCAGTTCATGTTCAACAGTGTCTTTGTTATCAGGACTGATGATCAGCGTTTTTGGCGCCGGAATTTTATTTCGGTTCAGCAACTCCGCCAGATATACTTTATTGGTGCACTTCAGGATCGATTCAGGATCATCAATAACAACCAATCCTTCCGCAGCCGCCCGACGTGCCATGCGGTAGGTGTGATGGTTTACACTTGTGGTTTCTCGGATAAACAGGGCGTCAAATTCGTTGAGCCTGGCGCTGTCTTCCCGGGTGATCAACTCCGTGTAGAAGTCCAGTGATTCAGCCGCGCGAATAAATCGCTGAATCGCTTTCTCATCACTCGGGGGCATTTTTTCATCCGGGTTAACTAAAATGGCCAGATCAAATCGTGATTCTTTCGGCGCGGATTTCGAGCTTCGTTTTCTAAAATAATCCTGAGCGGCTCCCACCACAAATTCGTGATGGTTTGACGGAATTTCACTTCCCGAAATATGACTGATCGACTTAAAAAGCCAGTCCCCATCTTTCCGCACAAATTCTGCACGAAGCAGCGGCGCCTGAAATTGCTGAAACAACCGATGGCAAAGTCTGTCGTATCGTTGAGCCATATTTTTCCCGAAATAGATACTCAATGTAAAATGATCTCCTTTAATTGGTTTCAAGTTCGACTGCATCAGGTCTTCCATTTCGTCCGATACAATGCGCACAATCGATTGTGATTTTAAATCCTGCATCGCCAAGACTCCGGGAATCGGTTTGTGTTCGCGGGCCGAAGCAAGCAGCGACACATAATACCCGATGGATTGATAGCGATAGCTTTTGCAGAGGTTGTAAATTTTCACGTTTCTAAGCGTCGAATACTTCTCGTTAGCGAGATAATCCCGCGCCTGAACTACATCAACGCCAGGAATTTTGAGCGGCCAGTTTTTTGGGTTGTTAACAACAACGATGTGTTTCATTTTTTACTCCTTGATTTTTTTGGCGTGATGATAATCAGATTTGCGTCATATGTAACAATTCCCAAAAGAATGGCATTGATCACCCGGTCGATACTCACTTCGTAAAATTGGCCTTCACTCATTGGATTCGACATCAACGGGTCTGCTACGGACACCATTCGTGTTTCGCGGTTATAGCCATGCAGTACAACAAAATGTCCGGTAGGTTCGCCGCGTATATCATCATAATCCTGGTTTGGGCCGTACTCACGCATGCTGCGATATAAAAATGTAGCGCTTAACCCAACGATAATCGGCTGATCTTTTTTAAGGTATCGCCGTAATATTCCGGATCGCAAATCTTCAAACTTTAGTTTACCGCCTAATTCCAAAAACCGGTAATATGACTCGGTGGCGGTTTGTAATTTTTCATCTTTCTTATATGTGATTTGCTCCATCATTCGCTGCTTCATCTCATCTTTACTCAGCTCAAACCAGGTGGGATCGAACACCTGCAAATTATAGGTATAAATCGTAGCATCGAAGCCGCGTTTTAGCGCATCTACGGCAAGCAACGAACCCAGAGTACCGCCACCTTCCAGCTGAAATACATCCGTTATAATTGTGTCCAGTTCCAGCGGTGTTTTATAATATTCATAAACCGTGTGGAGACAGGTGGGGCCGCAGGTGGTTTCATCCGGCTGCGGTTTGATGGGGACAGAGATAATCATGCAGGTACCAAAAGAGGTGAAATAATTACGACCGATATTCAGTCAGAAACAAGATGCAAATTATGAATAATTTAGGTCGTTTTATTTATGGTTGTGAAAGATTTTTTTGGTGGGGTGAGTGAATAATTTCACCTTTTCATAAGCCCGCATTAGGTTGCTACTATTTTTTTTTACGTTATTCTTCAACCTTAAACTAAATATTTAAAAAATGTTGAAATTACTATCTAAACTAATAGCCGTATTTATGTTCTTAATCGTGATGTTGAATTTTAATTTGGAATTTGAAAATAACGGCAATATTAATGCTATACCGGAAGTCTCAATAGGAAAAACAGCGTTATGTGGCGGAACTACCTGTCAGTATGACCCTGGAAATATTTGTGATACAGCATACGAGTGGAGACAAAATAGATGTAATACTTTAGCTTCTGCACTCCTTCCATGCGCCGGTTAATAAACCTATCGTAGCCACGGCAGAAGCTAACGTGGCTGTAAATTTAATTTCAGAAGAGATCAAATTGACTATATTTAGAAAAACGTTGCTTATCGGTTATGTAATTTTTTTATGCTTTAATATTTCTTGTTCAAGCTCACCTGAAGTAAGAATAGGGGCTAATGAAACAGAAAAAAAGATTTCCCTTGAAAATGTAGAAGTAATCCCTCTCTATGGTGAAAGGTTTTCTTTTTCTGATTCCCTTAATAATCCAAATCGCATACTTGTTAAAGAAATTGAAGCGGAAACAGTGGCATTTATTTCCGACATGTCTAATACCCCACCGCTTCATGCAGCAAATGTAAAGGATGATGTTTACCTGACCAGTATCAGCAGGGGAGGAGAGGGGCCCGGCGAATTTAGAGGAGCCGGTTCTATTTACCTATCTAATAGCCCAGACTCAATCGTGGTTAATGATGCCAGCAACCTGCGGGTAACGTATCTTGGGATTTCGGGAATCGGAAATGGAACGGCACCGGAGCATGAAAAGGCGCGGACAATTGATTTTCAGTTCAGCGGTCTTCCGCTTGATGTACTTCACTTGCAAGATGGCAATTATGCGGCGATTGGACCACAGCGAATAGCAGAAAACAAACGCTTTGCGCTGCATGATTCCTCCGGCAATGAAATTCAAAAATTCGGAACAATGCCGGAATTGGAAAGAGAAATACCGCCGGCGGTATATCAGCTTGCATGGCGGGCTTATGGGACTGCTCATCCCGACGGAAGCAAGATTGTGGCTGGCTATTATAATATTGACCTGTTGGAAATATATGATTATACCGGGGAACTATTAGGTGGGATAAGGGGGCCGGATTACAGCGAACTTATATTTGTATCGGGCGGTGAAAGGCCGAGGCTTTCACACGAAGAGACTATTATGGCCTATATTGATTTAACCGCTACGGAGAATCACATATACGCGCTTTATTCCGGTGCCAAAATTAATCAACCAGATAGAAAAAGTGGTGGTGAACATCTTTTTAAACTGGATTGGGAAGGAAACTTGATTTCCGTGTATAAATTTGACCACCATGTTTATTCGATCAGTGTTGATGAACGTGAAGAAATTTTATATGCAATAGTTATTGATGGTGATGAACCGGGAGTTTATCGGTTTCGTCTCACAAACTAGTATTTAAAATGAATTTTGGTCATTAATCCATTCAACCTATTGAAGGCTTTCAGCCTTCTGTTTTGTTTCGCACCTATCACCTATGGCGGCGCCATAGGTTGTGTTATTTCAGGCTTTCAGCCTGTTTTCTTTTTTTCCACTTAAGTCACAACGTTGTACTTTTATAAAAAAGAAAGTCAAGGATATACTTCTCCCATGACAACTTAACTCATTTTTGAGTTTTACGTCGCCCTGATCTATGGCAAATTCGTGGTTCCCGTAGTATTTTCGATGGTACATTTATGCTATGATTGACCAGCTCGGCAAGGATCCTTCCGACCTCTGTGTAATAAAAATTGAGGAATTGCATAAGGTGGTTTACAATGGCTAAATGTGGTGGACGATCAAGGCTGAAAGCCTTACCTAATGCAGCCTAGGGCAACGCCCTAGGAAATGAGTTGATCGATAACCCCTCAGGCTGAAAGCCTGAAATAGGTGGAACTTATTAGCTGACCAAAATTCTTTTGATAAATGACACCTATTTATCTCCCAAATTTAAAAACACCAAGATTGGGATTTTATATCTGACCTTTTGTTGCGACATTGCAAATGAACACATAAATCAATGGTATGGATGTAAAAGAAGCCTATAACAATTGGGCAAGTCAATACGATAGCAACGATAATAGAACCAGAGATCTTGAAGCTGTATCACTGAGACAAACATTGAAAGATTTATCTTTTAAAAACTGTCTGGAAATTGGTTGTGGAACGGGGAAAAACACAGAGTGGCTGCACAATAAAGCAACTTCTGTAACAGCCATTGATTTTTCTGAAAAAATGCTATCTAAGGCACGAAAAAAAATTACTTCTACTAACGTCCAATTTCTTGAGAGAGATATTACCCAGAACTGGAAGCTCGCTGATCACCAGTTTGACCTTGTTACATTTAGCCTTGTACTTGAACACATCGAACTTCTAGATCCTATTTTTCAAAAAATTGCCCATTATATCTGTAGTGGTGGATACGTATATATTGGTGAGCTTCATCCTTATAAACAATATGCCGGTTCGAAAGCGAGATATGAAACTGAAGATGGTGTACAAACAATAAACTGTTATAACCATCATTTATCGGATTTCACACAACTTGCAATCAAGCATGGGTTCCACATTTTAGATATAAATGAATTTTTTGACAACAATGTTAAGGTGGCCATTCCAAGAATTTTAACGATCCTTTTGGTAAAGAGTGAATAATCGGATTCACCTTATAAAAACCGCAAGATTCGGATTTTATAACTGCGTAAATGTTTCGACATTTACGCTATGGAATTGGATCATCAAACAGAACAGAATCACCTGAATTACCGGCGAATTGCCCGGGCGATTGAGTTTATCGAAACTAATTTTAAGGAACAGCCCACACTGGTTGAAATTGCCGCAAACGTTAACCTGAGCCCTTTCCATTTCCAGCGGCTTTTTACCGAGTGGGCTGGAACAAGCCCAAAAAAATTCCTGCAGTATATCACCGCAAATCATGCCAAAAATATTCTAAAGGAGAGTAATCAGGCAACGCTGTTTGATGCCGCCTATCAAATCGGACTTTCCGGCACCGGTCGGCTTCACGATTTATTTGTTACTTTGGAGGGAATGACACCGGCTGAGTTTAAACAGGGCGGAAAACATCTCATTATTAACTACAGTTTTGCAGGGAGTCCGTTTGGGAAGGTTTTAGTTGCCTCTACTCAAAAAGGCGTTTGTTGGATGGCTTTTGTGGAGGAGGATCAAAAGGCGTTAAATGATCTGAAAATGAAATTTCCAAACGCATCATACCAAAACAAACCGGATGAACATCAACAAAAGGCTTTATCGATTTTTAAAAATGACTGGAGTGAGTTGCCGGAAATCAAACTTCATCTAAAAGGAACCGATTTTCAGCTGAAGGTGTGGGAAGCTCTGCTGAAAATCCCAATGGGGAATTTATCAACTTATGGAAGAATTGCAGAGGGTATCGATAATTCGAATGCGTCAAGAGCTGTTGGGTCAGCAATTGGAAAAAACCCTATTGCTTTCTTGATTCCGTGCCACAGGGTCATTCAGTCTACCGGAAAGTTTGGTGGTTACATGTGGGGACCGACCCGAAAAACGGCGATGATTGGCTGGGAAGGAGCGAAAAGTATGTAAGGATTATCCTATTTTAACTTACATTATACTTAGTCTGGAAATACAACCCTATTAGAATGAATCAACAACAAGTAACAGATTACATCGAAGATGCTCCCGAAGATCAAAAAAAGATCATGGAAACCATCCGGAAAATAATTCATGAAAGTGTAAATGGATGCGAAGAAAACTATAAATGGAGCCGCCCGGTGTTTAGTAAAGGCCATGATTTTGCATACCTACAAAAAACGAAGAATCATATAACGCTTGGATTTATGAATTACGCAAAAATTGATGACAGGGACAATCAGCTTGAGGGAACA
Organism: Balneolaceae bacterium; assembly: GCA_041747055.1. Taxonomy (GTDB): domain Bacteria; phylum Bacteroidota; class Rhodothermia; order Balneolales; family Balneolaceae; genus SW132. Next base: position 4,702 of record JBGTFX010000273.1, on the reverse strand, counting down.
GGAAAAGATATGAGGCACATTAAGGTAAAAGGGATTACGGATATCCAACCCAAAAAATTAAAGGAGTGGTTTATGGCCGTGAGCAGCAAATAACGTTTTTACTGAATTTCAGCCTTCTCCTGTATCTCCTCATTTCGCACCACCCTTTTATATTCAGTAACATTTCCCAGTATGTAGGCGTATGGTTTTAGTTCTTCTACCTGAGTAAATCCAACCCGAAGCATTCCTATCAGGGGGATGAACAAAATCATACCGCCAATTCCCCAGATTTCCCCACCGATAAACAGGAAAATAATAGCCACCATGGGATTTATTGATACTTGAGAGCCGATTATACGCGGAGTTAGGATGCTGCTTTCAATTAATTGCACCGAAACAAAAACAGCCAAAACCAAAATCGGTAAGATCAACGAATCCTGTATGATAATTGCAAAAAGAATGGGAGGAACCGACCCTAAAATTGCACCTATAAATGGGATAACGGCTAATATAGATGCAAATACGCCCCAAAAGATAGCGTGTTCAAGCCCTACGATAAACAACCCAATTGTATTTAAAACACCCATGATGGCCATGACAATAAATAGCCCTACAAGATAGTTTTGAGTAACTTTTTTGACCCTGGTTACCACCTGTTCAATTTTTGTATTCTGACTTTTTACAAAGCTTTTTTCCAAAAAGGTTTGATACATCTCCTTGTAATAGAGCATGAAAAAAATGAAAATAGGAAGAAGTCCGAAAAACAGCAGGACATCTCTTGTTGCGCTCATAAACGTTTGAATGAATTCTCCCCCCGTTTCAAAGAAATTTGTAATACCGTTTCGTACATATTCAGCTTGTTCCTGTGCTGTAACGCCCGTAATACCTTCCACAAACAAGAATCCTTTGCCCGTTGCATTCTTTAAGCTATCGGCTATTTCGGGAATTCGGTCAGCAAACTGGATAAACTGAATGACTATAAGACTCATAATTCCTGCGAAAATTACCGTAATTGAAAGCAGGCCTAATAGTATGCTTGAAATGCGATTTAACTTCCAACTTTCGAATTTTTGAATGATCGGGTTTAGCAGAATTGAAAAAAGTGCGGCAAAAGCCAAGGGCATAAGAATAAATTTTCCAATGCTCATTATAACCCCTATAAGGTATAACCCAATTAGAATAAGCGGAGCTTTTACCCAAATCGGATAAGTAATGGTTGACGGTGGTCGCGGTCTTGGCCTTTTCTCTCTTGTCATAGTTTAAGCGGCATAATTTTATTACAAAGATTAGTAGTAATGAAACATATGCTTCTTCAACATATCCATGGCTTACATACTTACGGTTAATGATTACAAAAATGTACTTTCCAGCTTTCCTGAATTGATGTAAATCATATAACTCATTTTACATGATTTGTAAGAAGGATTTCCATTTGTTTTATAATGTTAATGATAACTGATTGTTAACCATAGTTTTTTAGCAAAAATCGATCACAAAATTCAAGAGAACCTGTTGCAGGAATAGAAAATCTGAATCAAAAAGAGAGAATGGTGAACGTGATAAAATTTAACCCGTATACTCATAAACCCTAAAAATCCATTTCATGGAGAGCAATATTTGCAGGAACCCTAACCGTCCTTTCCGTTTTATTAATACTTAATTTAATAGGCCTATCGATTGGATTAGGTGTTATTGAACCAACGGATCGAACAGATCCATTAGGCGGTGTTGGAACCGGAAGTATTATATGGTGGGTGATTAGTAATTTGATAGCCCTATTCGCAGGTGGATTTGTAGCAGCGCGTGCCGGAGTTTCTTTTACAGACGTTAGTGGTGTTTTGCAGGGATTAATGACTTGGGCACTCTATACTATTTTATCTGCATGGCTTTTAACCACAGTTGTGGGAGTAATTATATCCGGGGTTGGTAGTGCGGTTGGAGGTGTTTTATCTGCTACCGGAGAAACTGTGGGAGAAAGAATCAGCACCGTTATAGAGAATCAAGTGGATGAACTCGATATTACATTGGAAGAAGCTCAAGAGGAATTTTTTGCTCTCCTTGAAGATGCAGACAGAGAAGAGTTGCAACAAGAGTTCAATATCGAACAAATATTCAGAAATCCGCGTAATTTATTAGATCAAACTTTTGATGCCGTAGATCGGGAAGCTCTTGTAAATGTTTTAGTAGAGAGAACAGATATGTCTCAAAGTGAGGCAGAGCAAGCCGTTGACGAGCTTCTTGCTGAATATGAAAATTTGCGTGCAGAAGCAGAAGAAATTCTTGAAGAAGCCGAACAAACTGCACGAGAACAGACCGAGGAAGCAGCTGATACGATAGCGACAGCATCTATCTATCTGGCTATCGCATTGTTGTTTGGAATTATCTCAGCTGCATTTGGGGGCATATCAGGGGTAAGAAATCTTAGAGATGATTATGAGAACAATTATATATACTCAGAAGATGTATAAAAATGCCCATCTATTTAGAACTGTAAATCTTATAACATAATTACACTTAAATGTAATGTCCTTCAACAATTAGGTGTACAACTTTATAGTCCATTTATTCATTAAAAATAGTTCGGTTGAAAAGACTAAGGTGAACTTTTTTATAATTCTCGTTCTTGAGATATAAAAGAGATGGCAAGACTTCAAATTAACAGAGAGAATTTGGCTAAACACCGGTGATATTGGTTTCTATGTAAAAATAGGTTGCCAGTTAAAAAATTGCCAATGATGATCCTTTAGTTAGAATTTTCAAAAACATTGAACATTTTTTACTGAACCATTTGCCCTACTTCCAACCTTTAAACTTTATAACAATGCAAACAGATTCCAGTACCCGTAAAAAAAATGTAAACGGTGTTCCATCTAAAAGAGCTATGCAGACGTCTAAGCTTATGACATTATTTGAAGATCAATTAAAAGACATTTTATGGGCAGAAAAAGAGTTGATTAAATCTATTCCAAAAATGATCTCGCTGGCTTCATCAATTGAATTGATTGAAGCCTTAACGAATCACCTTGAACAAACGAAAGATCAAGTAACTCGTTTAGCCCAGGTTTTTAGATCAATAGAGGTAAAACCATCTACCCAAAAATGTGAAATAATGGAAGGCTTGATAATTGAAGCAACGGAAATGCTGAAAGATAGGGGAAAAGGGCCTTGGTGCGATGCTAATATAATAGCTGCTGCAAAAAAGATAGATCATTACGAAATCGCTACTTATGGTACACTTATTGAACTAGCCAATACGATGGGGCTGTTAGATGCTGCTAAGCTTTTAGGGAAATCCATGGAGGAAGAAAAATCATCAGACCAGGTATTAAATACTGTAGCAAGAGAGTATGTAAATATAGATGCTGCAGCAATTAGGGCATAATTTTAAAATGTAAAGAGGAAATTACATGAGTGACTTTCTGAAAGGATTACTATCCGGAGCGGCGGCAATGAAATTTGGAGGCGGATGTTTAGGGACAGTTTTAATAATTCTGTTGATATGGCTTTTACTTGGTTAATGAAGTTAAAGCCATCAACTAATACATCTATTATAAATTTAAACTTAAAATATCATCAACATGGATAGAGAAATGGAAAGAGAAATGGAAAGAGAAAAAGATCAAAATCGAGATCATGCACATGATCGTCGAAGCAATATTAACGATGAAAAAGCTATGGTAACCGGCATGTTTACTGACCGGGAAAGTTCGGAAAGAGCCTATAACACATTAGATGAACGTGGATATACCAGCGAAGAAATCAACGTAGTAATGTCGAAAGAAACCCGGGATAAATATTTCTCAGGCGATATGGAAGAGTCTAAAGTTGGAAATAAAGCCGCAGAAGGTACAGGTGTTGGTTCTGCTGTTGGTGGTACACTTGGGGCAATAGCCGGAGCCATTGCAGCTGTTGGAACCAGTATTGCTATACCCGGCTTAGGGCTTGTAGTTGCGGGACCTGTAGCTGCAGGATTGGCGGGTGCAGGAGCAGGCGGACTAACCGGCGGCATTATCGGTGCATTAGTCGGATGGGGAATCCCCGAAGAACGGGCAAAAATGTATGAAGAAGGGATTAAAGATGGCAAAATCGTATTAGGGGTTGAGCCTAAGAGTAAAGAGGATGCCGAATTTATAGAACAAAAGTGGCGAGATTACGATGCCCGAGAAGTTCATAGATAAGCTTTTAACACGGGGTGATGAAACATCGCCTCGTGTATTTATCAACATTTTAAAGAGTAGTATTATGGAAAAATCAGAATCAATTGACATTCTAAATGAACTTGTTGTCATCAACAATGACAGAATTGAGGGGTATGAAACCGCATCGGAAATAACAGAAGAAATGGAGCTAAAAAATCTGTTTACCGAATTAGCACAAACCAGTCACAAATGTAAACGTGAACTGATGGAAGAAATATTAAAGCTGGACGGTAGTTGTGCACAAGGCACAAAAACTACCGGTAAATTTTTCAGAGCATGGATGGATGTTAAAGCAGCACTTGTAGGAAGAAATAGGAAAATAGTTTTGGAATCATGCGAGTATGGAGAACAAAAAGCACTTGAAGCCTATAAAGAAGCAATTCGGGAAGCACAAGAAATTTTTACAACAGAGCAACAAACAATTATTAGTGCTCAGTATGCTTCTATTAAATCAGATTTCGAAAGAGTGAAATCTAAGAACAGAACTTTGGAAGCGGTTTAATCATTGTAACCCCAAAATCGAC
>JBGTFX010000272.1:0-17251 GCA_041747055.1 Balneolaceae bacterium | reverse complement strand
ATTCTGTGGGTACCATGTAAGCCACATCTGCACGATATCCATCTATATTATATTCTCGTACCCAATACTCCATCGCCTGAATCATCTGTTCCTGCATTTCCGGATTATTTACATCAAGCTGGATGACATCTTCCCAATCCTCAACAGGAGGGTAGAAATTTCCATCTTCATCCGTTTCATAAAATTCAGGGTTGGTTTCGGTCCAAACAGCATCCCATGCGGTGTGATTAGCTACCCAGTCGATAATGAGTTTCATATCATGATCATGAGCTTTTTGAACCAGATTTCTGAAATCTTCCTTGGTTCCAAACTCAGGGTTAATTTCTGTGTAATCAACAATGGAATAGTAACTGCCTAATGTGCCCTTTCGATTCTTTTCACCAATGGGATGAATAGGCATCAGCCATAGAATTCTCACACCCATCTCCTGTAAGCGCGGAAGATCTTCCGCAAACGCATTAAAAGTTCCTTCAGGGGTATACTGACGAATATTAACTTCATAAATATTTGCATTGAGTGCCCATCCGGGGATGGTTACAGTGCGCTCCTGATCAACATAAGCATGATTTGATTCGCAGCTCAAACTCAGGAAAGAAAAAACCAAAATGAAACTGAGCGCTAACGTAGTAATCTGGTTTTTGTAAAATTTTATAGTCATATATCTATTACTTAATTAAAGTCATCTTTTGGATCAAAGTGGTATTGCCGCTAATAAGCCGTGCTATGTAAACGCCACTGCTTAACTGAGCACCATCAAACGTAACCGTAAAGGTTCCTCTTCCATGCATCTCTTCGTTTACAAGTTCAGATACTTTTCGTCCAAGTACATCATAAACGTCTATTCTTACATGGCTTTCAACCGGCACCTCATATCGAAGATTAGTGCTTGGGTTGAATGGATTTGGAAAATTAGGTTCTAAACTGAATTCACTTGGAAGTTCTCCAAAGCTATTTTTTCCTGTTTCGTAAAATACCCCTTCTTCAGCAGGCACTACCGGCTCTGATGTATATATTCGAAATTCACCGGGGGCTAAATTAAATTCCTGAACTACATCATCAACCTCAAGAGATGAACCGCTTACAAAATCAAACCAGGTTCCAGTCTTGCTGAAAGTGAAAGATGCATTAGCAAAACTTACATCAAAATTACCTACAATCATGGCATCCATATCTTCGTGCTCAAGACGTATCCATTTTGTAAATCCGGTAAGGGATGCAGAATACTCTGTCTCGGCACTTGAGAATACAGGATAGGAATTTCGGAGTCTCAGCAGTTCACTCCACGAACGGTATAATCTATTTCGTTCTTCATCATCATAGTATTCCCATCTGATCGGTTTTGGAGCTGTTCTTCCCGGGTCTGATCCCAAACAATCTCCATTGCTTCCATCTCCCGGTTTTAAACATTCTCCATCTCCACCTCCATAACCCAATTCGCCAAACTGCCAAAGCATTTTAGGGCCCGGAATAGTAAAAAAGAATGCACCATTTAGTTTTTGCCTTCCAATGGCTGTTGGTAATTCTTGAATATCATAATCAGCTCCATCGTTATTCCCATATTTCAGATTTTTTAACATTATCCATTGTTCATCATGGCTCTCCATAAAGGTAATATTGGCAGGAACATCCAGACCGCCAATATTACCAAAATAGGTATTGGACAAATTAGACCGGAATCCCATTGAAGCCTCTGAATATTGACTATTCATATTATTCCAGAACAACATTCCGGGCAATCCTTCATCCATACCATGAGGAGAAAGCTCTACCTCTTCCTGCCTTTGAAAGTGTTCTAAAATAATATACGCGGTAGGATCAAAGCTCCAGAGTTCATCCGCCATTCGTTTGAGATTTTCCACCCGCCCGGGATTATAATTATCAACGTTGCTGAAAATTCCTTCGTTAGCCGCAAATCCTTTGGTTAAATCGAATCGATACCCATCAATATTATATGTTTCAATCCAATACCGGTTCATTCGATCCAGCCAGTATTTGATGTAATCATGATCGTGGTTAAGGTGAAAAAACACATTATATCTATGACCCGGCCCGAGCAGTGGGTTACCATTTTCAAAATTATCTGATCGTAAAGATCCGAATGTACGGATCAGGGGTGATCGATCCTGTGCATGGTTATAAACCACATCCAAAATAACAGCCATTCCCCTTTTGTGGGCCTCATCAACAAACCGCTTTAAGCTTTGTCGATTTCCGTATGATTTATCCAGTGCTCCATGAAAATTCGGATTATACCCCCAGCTGATATTTCCATCAAACTGAGATACCGGCATCAGTTCAATTGCATTTACTCCAAGTTTCTCTAAATAACCAAGGGTATCTGCCAATTGATCGAATGAACTTTCGTTAAGAAAATCGCGAAGAAGTAATTCGTATATAACCAAATCCTCTATAGCAGGCCTCTCAAAATCAGTCACTTGCCACTCATACACTTCCCTGCCCGGTTCAATTACGGTTACGTCGTGTGTTGTAAGGCCGGTGGGATATGCCGGTAAATTTGGAAAGATATTTTCCGGAATGAACCGATCGTTATTTGGATCTAAAATTAACTCAGAAAATGGATCAGCAACACGAATTTCTCCATTCACTAAATATTGAAATGTGTAAATATCTCCCGGATTCAATCCATCAATTTCCAGCCAAAAATGAGCCTGTTCCGAGCCGGACTCGTCCAATTTCATAAAATAATCTTCATTGACTTCCCAATCGTTAAAGCTGCCGATTACATAAACGAATTCTTTTGAGGGAGCGAAAAGTGAAAGTGTAACTTTTCCCGGATCGGATTCATCATAAGTAATTCCATCTCCAATTCCTGAGGGTCTCGACTGACGCACAAGTTCCGGGTTAATGCGAACATTTAATGAATCTCGGGCAATATCACCGTCAGAATTTTCAGCTTCCACATAAAATTGGGTTTGCCCCGAAGTATTCACCTGATAGGTAGTTTCGAGTGTATCGGAATTGGTTGTTGTTGCGATCTGATTTGTACCTTCAAAAAGCGAAATAGATGAAAGTGTTGATGTGTTGCCTGATGTACCAATAATTTGAAATTCAATATTCTGTCCGGCAGAAGCAAAGTAAGAATTTGGAGGGGTTACTGACGGAATGTTGAACCGAATGGCAATCTCATTCTCAAACAGATCGATAAAAAGATCTTCTGACTGAAGTCCCCCGTCACTACTTCTGAAAACCATTGCAAGCTGCAAAATTCGATCCTCAGATTCAGGCAATTCATAATATTCTCTGATATTTTCAATCGTAATTTCCCAACGGCTATCTCCCAACGGTGTCGTTCGAGCTTTGGGAATATTTTCGGGCCAATCGGCAATTACAAACTGCCATGCTCCTGTATTTTTATCTGATTCAGATAAAATAACGCCTGTATGAATATAAACATCACCATTGTGCCCTTCTAGTTCTTTGCGATCTGCCTCAGTTGCATCAAAAATAATGGTAATGGGTTCACTTTCCGATGGAAATGCAGGATCAGTTTCAATAACCTGTGCGTATGCAAAGTTTATTGGGAAAAAAATTAGAAGGACTAATAAAGCTTTTGCAAAACTGGAGTTAGAATACTTCATTTAAATGGCTGATAAAGTGACATCAATTCCGATGATGATCGGATGATAAGTTCGGGGTTGTAAATAGTTTTAGAGGGTGAAAGAGTAGGTTTTTCTATTCTTGCAAGTAAACTTTCCGTTGCCCTGGTGCCCATTTCATACATAGGTTGATGGACCGTTGAAAGTCCTACATATTTTGCTATGGTTAAATTGTCGTAGCTGATTAACGGTATGGAAACTCCTTTCTCTTCCATGGCTTTTAATGCGCCAATGGCTTTAATATCGGATGCACAGATACAGGCTTCCGGAAGTGGTTTTATATCCAATATTTTTTTCATTGCTTCGTACCCGCTTTTTTCGGTAAAACCATCACGTGACATATCATCTCCCCGTTTTATCAACGTTTTATCTAAAGGAATTGACGCTTTTTCAAGGGCCTTTTCATACCCTTTTAAACGCTCTTTTACAGGTATGGCTGTGGGCGCAGCAGTTAAATTCGCAATTCTAGTATACCCTTTTCTAATAAAGTAATTAGTGGCAAGGAATGAACCTTCAACATTATCAACGGCAACAGAATCAAAACCATGGTAAGAATCATCAATCACAGAGATGGGAACATCAAAACGCTCAAAAGATTTCCATTGTGAATTACTGAAATGGAGTGAAACAAAAATATATCCGTCAGCCCATTGCCTTTTTAGTTGGTATTCTACTTGATCGAATGCATCGCCATTAGCCATTACATGAACAATATTCAGCTCAAAATTTTTGGCGGATAATTTATCTTGAATAGCCCCTAAAATTTCCATAAAAAAATGATTGGACATTATAGGTACAAACATCATAATGCTGTTTTTTTTCTTCCGGGCTAAACCTTGAGCGAAAACCTGGGGGTGATATCCCATTTCATCAGCAAGAGTTAAAACCTTATCGCGAGTACTTTTTTTAACTTGTCCTTTATTATTAAATACCCTTGAAACAGTTGCAATACTTACACCGGCTGCCTGGGCAATGTCGTAAATAGTTTTAGGCAAAATTGTAGAATTGGGTTTTTTGATAGACCAAAAACAGCAAAAGATTACATAAAAAAATAAAGGTGGACAACACAAAGTATGGCCCACCTTAATATTTAAACATTCAGAAGATTAAGGACAAGCTTATTCAGCCGGCTGATCTCCCCACTCATCAAGTACGCTTTGACCACTTTCTATGGTTACAGAACGGTTTGGTTCACCAGCCCATTCGCCACCTTCCCATCCTTCGTCTACAAAAGTTGAGAAATACTTATACTCCATGGATCCTTCAGGAATAACAACTCCACTAGAAGCCGGGAAATCTTCAGCATCATCCATGAGTGTTAATTCCAAGTCTTCAGCTGTACCCGGTTCTTGCCATGTATTACCTTCGCCAAATTCGCCGGCAGCAAATACTTGAAATTCATCAGGGTCAAAACCTTCGAGATCAGATAAATCCACAACAAATGTAAAGGTTTCTCCACCCTCAACATCAACGGTCAATCCGTAAAAAATCGATTCTACATCATCGTTACCGTTGTCGGTTGGATCATCGATCGAAGTTGGTGAGTCATCGCCACAAGCAAACACCAAAGATACAAAGACAGCCAAAGCCATCATTAAACATTTATTAAACTTCATATTTTTACTCCTCTTGGTTTATTTATTGTAGTTTTTTGCAGTCAAAACGCTAATGTCATGTAAGCGCTTACATAATATTAGTAACTTTTTAATAACATTCAACAGATCTGAAAAAAAATATTATATGTAGATTGATTTATATAAGAGAGTGTAAAATAAATGCAATCTAATCATGCGTCTAATAAGAAGTGGCGTCCAGCTAATATTTATTCAGACGTTTCAACCCCTTTTCTCTCTCCGTAATTTTTCATTACATAATCATCTAAGATTTTTCGGAATTCTTTGCCAATTCCGTCACCTTTTAACGTTGTAAAATGTTCACCATCTACATAAACCGGAGCTTTTGGATCTTCAAAAGTACCCGGTAAAGAAATCCCGATATTTGCGTGACGAGACTCTCCAGGCCCATTTACAATACATCCCATTACGGCAACATCCATCTCTTCAACACCTGGATATATTTCTCTCCAGACAGGCATTGTTTCTAATATATAATTTTGAATATCATCGGCAAGTTCTTGAAAATAGGTACTCTTGGTTCGTCCACACCCGGGACATGAAGTTACCTGAGGAATAAAACTTCTTATTCCCAGCGATTGTAATATCTGTTGGCAAATCCGTACCTCCTCTGCCCTGTCCGCTCCCGGCATTGGCGTGAGTGATACTCGAATTGTATCACCAATACCGCGCTGAAGAAGAACGGCAAGAGCCACTGAACTGGCAACCGTGCCTTTCATTCCCATTCCGGCTTCTGTAAGCCCTAAATGAAGCGGGTATTTTAAATCCTCGGCAATTCGCTGATACACATTAATCAAATCCTGAACGCCTGACATTTTACAACTGACAACTATTTTATCAGAAGCGAGCCCTACATCTTCGGCTAATGCCGTGGATCGCCTGGCACTTTCCACCATTGTATCAAGCATTACTTCTTTAGAAGACTTTGGCTGTGCTCTCTCGTTATTCTCGTCCATATATTGTGCTAGTAACTGTTGATCGAGCGACCCCCAGTTTACTCCAATACGAACCGGCTTATCGTATCTGATGGCCTGCTCAACAATTGTACAAAAATTTTCATCCCGTGTTTTGGTTCCCGTATTCCCCGGATTGATGCGAAACTTGGCAAGTGATTTTGCCATATCTGGGTATTTGGTAAGCAATTTATGTCCGTTGTAATGGAAATCTCCAACGATAGGAACGTTTACACCACGGTTTATCAGCTTCTCTTTAATAAATGGTACTGCTTTGGCCGATTCATCATTATTTACCGTAATTCTAACAATTTCGGATCCGGCTTGATGTAGATGATCTATTTGCTCCACAGTATCATCAATATCAGCGGTATCGGTGTTGGTCATAGATTGTACTACAATAGGGTTTCCTCCACCAACGAGTACACCTCCTACATTAACTACAATTGATTTTCTACGGGAAATTGGATTCATATTCTTTTCGATTTTAAGAGCAACCTACTTCGTAAATAAAATTGATATTAACCAATAAACGTTCAATATAGTGTCAACTTAAACCTGTCAGTTATATAAACGACCTGACAGCATTCCCGGGGCTTTTCCGGGTTTCTGTCAGCGACAGTAACTATGGAAAAGTGAACAAAAGCGACTTTCCTTCAAAAACAAACGCTGTCAGATCCAGTGGGTGCTGACAGGTTTCAAGCCAATTAATTCTTTTTACTGAGCTCAAATAATTTCTGCTTCTCTTCTGCAGTAAGTCCATCATATCCTTGTTTTGAGATTTTTTCCAAAATATCATCCAGCTCTGATAGTTCGGATTCCTCCATAATTTCTACATCACTTACAGAGTGCATATTTTTATTCTTTTTCCGCTTCTTGGGTTGTGACGGCCTGTTCCAAAGCCGTTCAATGGGACGAACCCAACTGCTTAAATCATATCCTTTATAGTGTGCACTAACTAATAAATAACCAAATCCGGCACCCCCAAGGTGAACCAATCTGGCTACATTATCTGCGGCACCGATGAATAACAGGTCAAAAGCAATGAGCCCTGCGATTACAAATCGCGCTTCGATAGGTGGCAGCAGGAAGAGCATAATGGGTGTTCTTGGAAACAAATATCCGAATGCAACCATCACACCAAATACAGCACCGGATGCACCAATAACTAAATTTGATCCGAATACAGCAGCAAGAGCTACCTGTAGTAAAACCCCTCCTATTCCTGCCCCAAAATAGATTACTGAAAATGTTCGTGGGCCAAGGCTTTCCTCAACAGCACGTCCCATCCACCAAAGCCAAAGCATGTTAAAGATGAGATGAAAACCACTGCCGTGGACAAACATATATGTAACAAACCGCCATGGCTGCGTAACAGCGGCAAATGGTTCGGGGTTAAATCCAAACGATTGCACAATAGCACGGCTAACAGTTTGCCCTCCAAAAGCCATCATAATAAAGATGACAACATTAATGGCAATAAGCGTACGAATGATAACAGGCATTCGCATAAAGCCACGCTTAAAAGCACCCCCAAAAGATTCTTGTTGATACGCCATAATTAGTAAATTGTCCGTTCTCCTTTAATTCCCCAATATTTGATAAGAATAAATCCAACTATCATTCCACCCAAATGGGCAAAATGCGCTATTCCACTTCCCGGCCTCATCACACCTGAAAAGAGTTCAATTGCTCCGAATATCATTACAAAATATTTTGCTTTAATAGGTATTGGCGGTATTAAAAGCATGATATATCGTTCAGGAAACATCATCCCGAAAGCAATTAAAATACCAAAAACAGCACCCGAAGCACCTACCGTTGGAGCGCCTCCACCACCAATAAACATGTGTATAATTGCAGCCCCAATACCACATAAAAAGTAGTAAATAACGAACCGTTTTGTTCCCCAAAAATTCTCTATTGCCTGGCCAAATATCCAAAGTGCAAACAGGTTGAAAACCAAATGACCAATTCCTCCATGGAGAAACATATAGGTTACCAGCTGCCAGATTTCAAACCTGGGGCTGCCTAATGGCCAAAGAGCACCAAACATAAAAAGGAAATCTCCCAATTGCGGGGTTGTCAGCGCAAAAAAGGCCAGACCATTAATGATCAGTAAGTTTTTTATAGCCGGTGGAAAAACAGAGAACGAAGAGTTCGGAGAGTAATTATTTTCTTGATAATTCAATGAAACGAGTACTTTTTTAGATTTTTGAGTATCCTGTAATATACGTTGATTCCACTTAAAGTGACGCCTGGAATTCCTTGTCCGGGAAAAACAGTATCACCCGTTAAATATAGCCCTTTAAATGGGGTTTGATTGGGTGTCCAGTCAAGCAACGAACGGTTCATACTTTGCGGTATACCCCCTACTCTGCCTTTTTTTCTTGATACCCACTTACTCCAAGTCACAGGTGTTGAGGCAAACGTAATCTCAACTTCAGCATTGCCAAAACCGGGCAATTTTTTTCGCAGAACCTGAATAATCTGTTCTTGAACCTTATTTTTATAAAAATCATAGTCACCATTTAAGGCAAACCAATCTTCCGGAACTACATGTGTTGAAACATTGAGTACACGTTTTCCGGTGGGTGTTCGCTCGGGGTCATCCGGATGCGAAAATGATACAAATACAGAATCTGATTGAAAATACGTTGTCTTTTCATCTTCACTTACATGAATTTGATGATGAAGCGACAACTCCTCAGGATAAAAATCATCCGTGACAATACCCATTGTAAAAGCTCCCCATGCTGCGTCGAATTTCTTAGACTGCGCTGTAAAATAGTCTGATATTTTGCCATTCGTAATATCCGGAAGATTCCAGATTGGAATATTAGATATAACAATCGGGGCTTGATAAACTTTATCTTTCGAAGTTGATACCAAAAAATTACCCTCTTCTTGTTGATCAATACTTAAAACTCTCTCTTTGGTACGGAGTTCACACCCTTTCTCTTCTAAAAATCTTTTCAGTGTATTCACCATCTCAATCAATCCGCCCCACACATAATAATTGGTGTAATTTGTGTAGGTCATTGCCGGTGCTCCAAACAGGAATGGAGTATCGATAGCATGAGACTGTGCTGAAATAAGTAGTTGCTCATCCAGAAACCTGAAAAACTCAGGATTGCTGATTCCACATCGTGTTGCCACTTCTTTGACAGATTTAAGGGCATATGAAAGCACCCAAACATCGCGCGGATCATTTTTAAAAAGATGAAACCAGTCCGTTAATTCTTGGGGTGGAAACAGGTTATTTTTGCCTGATACTTTCCATACAACGTCAGATACATTTCGAGCAAGTTTCCAGAAAGAAGTTTGAGCTTCCTCTTCACCAAAATGCTTAACCACTTCGGTCAACCATTTATCCTGATTCTGCCATCGTATGATCTGTTTTTCGTCCTGATGAACCGTCATAGACGGTTCAATCGATTTTTTAGGAATCGTAATTCCAAGTTCATCCTCAAGAATTCTCATGGGTTGATGGTCGTCGAACCCAATCAAAGTGGTAGCACCCGATTCAAATGTATATCCTTTTCTTTTGTATGATGAGCTGCATCCACCGGGGGCATGGGCTGCTTCAAGAACCAATACTCGGTAGCCATCTTTTGCCAGCAATGTAGCAGCACTCATCCCGCCCATTCCTGAACCCACAACTATAATTTCGAATTCTGTTTTCTCATTCTTCATGAACGTAATAACAATCAAAAAATGGGATTGGTTTCCGGTGTTTGCAAACTAAAGTGAAAGCTTCAAATCATGCAAAATTGGGAGATCCTGAAATAAATTCAGGATGAAGTGTGAAACAGTTCAAGTATCACTTGCACTCCCAAGTGGGGCAAAATAATACGCAGAGACACGCGAAGTCTTTTGAGACTTCGCGTGTCTTAGTTTAAACCGCTAATGCACTATTGGCAAGAACCGGGTTTTCTACCTGCTCGTCAGATTCAATCAAACCATCCCGAAGCCGCAAAATGCGACGTGCGTGATTGGCAATATCCTGTTCGTGTGTAACCACTATAATGGTATTACCGGCCCTGTACAGCTCTTCGAATAGATTCATAATTTCATCTCCCGTTTTGGTATCCAGATTTCCCGTAGGCTCATCTGCCAATAAAATAGAAGGATTGTTTACCAGGGCGCGGGCAATAGCTACGCGCTGACGTTGTCCACCCGAGAGCTCATTGGGCTTATGATCAAGCCGATCACCCAATCCAACTTTTTCTAGTGTTTCTGTGGCTATTCTTTTTCTCTCTGAACTTTTCATACCTGAATAAATCAGCGGTAGTTCAACATTGCTCAAACAATCCGTTCGTGGCAACAAATTAAACGTTTGAAATACAAAACCGATTTCACGGTTACGAACCTGTGCAAGTTCAGAATCATCGAGATCACTAACGTCGCCTCCGTTTAAAATATAGCTTCCGTCAGATGGTGTATCCAAACATCCCAGCATATTCATCAACGTGGATTTTCCTGAACCGGATGGCCCCATTATGGCAATATATTCGTTATGATGTATATCAAACGAAACCCCGTTTAATGCCTTAACAAGCATTGTACCCATTTTATAGATCTTTTTCAGATCACGTATTTCAATAACCGGCTTGTTCATAATTCTCCTATTTAATTTGATGCGAATTGCTGACGATCTACCACACTTATTTTATCCCCGTCACTCAACTCTCTGGAAAGAACGCGGTAGCTTCCGGTGATGATTTCTTGCCCTGCTCTTAAGCCACTCAATATTTGAATATGAGTGTTATCACTAATTCCGGTTTCCACTTCCACCCTTTTTGCCACACCATTTTCATTCACAAAAACGACTCGACGAAAATCTTCTTTATTGCGGGTTGAAGTATCCTTACTCAAAGAATCTGCCTCAACTACATCTTTTGCAAAGTCACGAACCGTAACCGCTTGTATGGGAACAGCTACAACATCATAAACCGTATTACTTCTGATGTCTACCGTGCCGGACATACCGGGTTTAAAATTTGGAGTAAAAGTACGATTCTGATTTTCAGGATCCTGTTCATTAACATTCACAAACATTTCCCTGGCAGCATCATCTAAATTATGAGGGGTAGTTACCCGAATTTTAACCTTGTAATTCGTTACCTGGTCAGCTGTACTATTTCCGGATATATCCGCAGAATTAGCAATTTCTGTTACTACACCTTGAAATAGTCTGTTTGGGTATGCATCTACTTCAATATCGGCAGTATCAGCGAGCGTAACATTTACAATATCATTCTCATTTACATCCACAAACACTTCCATTTGATCAAGCCTTGCGATGTTCATCATTTCTGTCCCGGCCGTTTGCGACTGTCCTAAAACTCTTTCGCCCCGCTCAACAGTAAGGCGGCTTATGGTGCCATCTTTTGGCGATCGAATAACCGTTTGCTGAAGCTCTTCCTCTGCGCGTCTAAGCTGTGCTTTGGCACTTTCGATCTGATATTCGGATGCTCTGAAATTTGCTTTTTGAGCTTCATAGTTGTTTTTGGATTGCGAATATTCCAGCTCAGAAATCAAATTTCGATCATAAAGCTGTTTATTTTTTAGATATTCACTTTCTGCCTGTAGTTGATTGGCCCGTGCCTGCTCCATTCTTGATTGCTGAGTTAACATAACCGCACGTAAATCATCAATTTGTGCCTGATAGATATCCGGCTTGATTCTAAGTAACAAATCACCCTGTCGGACAAAATCTCCCTCACGTACTGCCAATTCAATAATCTCACCCGAAACATCAGGACGTATAATTACTTCAGCTTCGGGTTGAATTCTCCCTGACGCGGAAACAATCTGAGTGATGGTTCTTAACTCTGCTTCAGCAGTTTCAACCTGCTTTTCCTGTTCCCCGCCATCCATCCGGCCCATCATTTTTGCCGTTACTGCTGTAACGGAAAGAACCAGTACCAATACTCCCAAAATTTTTAAGAGTTTTTTTGTTGCAGATTGATTTTTACCCATCTCTATGTTCCCCTTTATTATTAGCTATTAATTTAGTGTAAAACCCGAGCCAAGTTGACCGATATAATAATCCATCAATTGCTCTTGAAAAATGAAATTGTAAACTGCCTGTATTCTGTTTGATTGAGCCCGCACATAGTTTGCATTGGCTTGATTCAGCTCGATCAACGTTGTAGAGCCAATCTCGTATCGTTGTTGTTCTGTTTCGAATGCCCGTTCAGCAGCAATTAAAGCTTTACTTGTGGACTCCAGTTCTTTTGAAATAGCATTATAATCATTATAAGCCTGACGTACTTCTTCACTAATTTGAAAGCGAATATTTTCGAGTTCAAGCTCACTATTTCTTAACTGAACCTGTGCATTTTGATAATTTGTAGATGTGTTCCAGCGGTTGAAAATTGGTATGGAGAGTGAAAAACCAATGCTTCTGGTTACGTTCTGATCAAAGAACTGGTCACTGAAACTAATTGTTTCATTAAAAAGTGTTCTCTGATCACTAAAGTTACTCCCAAGGCTTGCATTTAAAGTTAAAGTAGGCATGAAGTCCGCCCGGACAATCCTTCGATTCTGTATATTGCTTTCAATAATCTTTTCCTGTGAAAGATAATCTCGTCGAGATTGCAGAGCCGTTTCTATAATTTCATTAATATTAAGATAAAACGGCATCAGGGCGAGTTAATCCGTATCGGGAACAGAGACTTCGATATCAGTGATTTCAGGATCCTGCATGATTCGGATCAACCGACCGATACTCACTTCGAGTGAGTTTTCACTTTGGATCACTGCAAGTTCATCATTGGCAACGGTTGCTTCCTGATTGTATAAATCAACAGTAGGCCTTGATCCGACCTCAACTTGTGCTTCTATTTGATTTAACTGACTTTGACTCGCCTCTAAACTGCTTTCGGCAATTTTAAGAAGTTCTTTATCAAGTACTACTCGCAAATATCTGGAGGCCGTATCAAAAATAATTGACTCCCTAAGCCGCTGAAGATCAAGATCTTGAGCGTCCCGATTAATTTCACTTTGTCGTAAACTGGCAATATTAGAAAACCCGTTAAAGACTGTAATATTGGAACTCAAAGATCCACCAAAACGGAGACTGCTCCGATCCTCAAAAGCAAGGTCTTCCTGAATAAACTGGAGACCTGCATCCCGGCTTCCGTTAAAGTTTATATTAAGATTAGGAAGGAAATTTGCACGTGCGCTCCATATACGAGTATCGGCCAGGTTCAGATTATTATCTGACTGCTTTAACTGGTAATTATTTTCGAGGGCAATTTGTATAGCATCTTCAAGTGTAAGAGATTGAGACTGACTTAATGCAATTATGGGAAATAGCATAAAAACTGAGCACAGTAGTAATATTTTCTTCATTTGTATGGTGTTTATCTTTCGTTTTTAGAGTTACACGGTATAGTGTAACGAGAGTTGCAGAGAATTTTTCCTATTCTTGGAATAAATATTTTTTTTTAACATTTGGACTCTGTTGAAAAGCCAAATAAATAGCTACAAGTCGTTAGAGGTGTTCGTTCTATCCTTGTCAGAGGAAGTGAGCCGTGGTATAACTTCTTTATCAACCATTTCGGAAACAAAAAGCATAGCTTTTCGAGCAGCAAGCCTTTTTAACTCGCTCATTAATAGTGATGTAAAACCAATCGTTGATTCACCGTTCTGAACCTGTTGTTGTTTATTTTTCTTTGATGATCGTTTCTTTCGTACAAGTCCTACAGCAAAACCAACTAATACAGCATATCCAACTGCTTTAAGTGGATTTCTTCTAATTTTTTGAGCAGGTTTTAGCGAACCGTTTACCATTCTCTTAACGCCACCAATTTTCGCGGCGTATTTTGTTTCTATTGCTTCAAGTTCATTTTGAAGACGCTCTTTTCTAACCTGAATCTCTTCGATGTTACTTTTTTTATGATCGCTCACACTAACTCCTTTTTTTTCTTTGAAATACCTTTCTCTTTTGGATTCTCTGGTAAAACATCAAAACTTTCCGACATTTTATTTAACATATCATGCTGAAATTTTTTGACTAATGGTTTATACCCTACTTTTGAGAATATATATCCAAACAATAGCAACGGGATTGCTGCGACAAGAAAACCCAATGCTAAACTATTAAACAGTTCACTCAGGTAATAAGCGAGTGCAAACCAAACAAATAGAAAACCAATGGCCATAGATGCAATGCCAATTATTTTCTGCAGAGAGTCGGCAAAAAGATAAGATACCTGCTCTGTTACGGAAATCATCACCAATTGGATTCTATTTTCTACATAGGTTTTAAAATCCTTTCCTATAGGGTTATCATCAATTTCTTCACGCTCTGTTTTAGAAGACATTATTTATCTGATTTAAACATTCTTGCAAAAAAGTATCCTACAATTGCACCTGCAATTACACTTTGAATAGGGTGTTTTCGGATCAACAGTTCAGCTTCAGTTCTGGCTTCTTCGAACTTCTCTTTGAGTTCGGCCCGATCCAGCATTTCTCTTCCTTCATCAATAACATTTTCCAGTTCATCATTTAAATTTTTGATAATGTTCTCTTCCATGATTTATCAGTTAAATTTATGTTTATTATAAAATAACAGGATGTGAGGTAAGGAGAAAGGAAATAGGTTAAAAAATCGTGCCAACACGAAAGATTACAAGAATTTTTTAATTAAATGTACAGGCTAAAATTTCTATTTAAAACCAACTGTGCAAAAAGGATACTATCATGTGTAATTTTTACTCATAACGAAGACTTTCAATCGGATCGAGTTGAGCAGCTTTAAATGCCGGGTATACACCAAAAACAACTCCAATTATGGTCATACCTATTAAACCACCTACTGCTGAAGACCAGGGAATAACTATACTGGATTCTAACCAAAGTGCGGCAGCATTACCCAACGCAGCACCCAAAATTATTCCAATCGCTCCGCCAATCTGACAAATTGCTATTGATTCCATCAAAAATTGGGAGACGATTGCTTTTTTAGTTGCCCCAACTGCTTTACGCACGCCAATTTCCCGGGTACGTTCCGATACAGATACAAGCATAATATTCATTACTCCAATTCCCGCGCCAAGCAGTACAATTCCCCCAATCACAAATCCAATTAAGTATAAAACTCCTGTAAATTGATCGAATGCTCCGCTGAGGGATTCATTAGTTGTGATTTCGAAATCATTAGGAGCCGCAGGATCAACCTTTCGTATTGCACGCAATACACCGGTCATTTCATCGATAGCCTGAGCAATATTTTCAACTGAGCCGGCCCTGACCTGAATTCCTATATTTTGATTTCGTCCATACAGTCCGGCCATTACAGAATATGGCACCATCACAAAACGATCGAGTGTATTCCCAAAAACATTCCCTTTTGCTTCCGTTACTCCTACTACAGAATATCGGCGCCCTTCAATTCTAATTTGCTTATTAATAGGATCTATTCCATCAAAAAGTGCAGAAGCCACATCTGCTCCAATGATGGCAACCGGCCGTGCATTGTCAATATCTTCAGGTAAAAAATTTCTTCCTTCTGCAATTTCGTATGCGTTATTGGAAAGGTAAAACTCGTTTCCCCCACGTATTCCAATATTTGGTTCTGTCTCCTCCTCTCCGTAAGAAACACGTGTTGTGCGGTATTGTCGGTTTGGCCCCACTTCCGAGGCTGTACTGCTCAGCTCCTGCAGATCCTCCATTTGAGCAATGGTAATATCCGGGCGGTTTCTAAATAGCTCCCAATCTGTTGGTCCCATTGAAATCGCCGGCGTTTTTGAAACTGTGATAACATCCCCTCCCATCAGGCTCAATGTATCTTTAAAATAACTGTCGAGCACCATCACGGCTGTATTTGCACTAATAATGGCAAACACCCCAACTGAAATAGCAAGCAGAGTTAAAGACGAGCGAAGTTTATTTGCTCTAATAGAATCAATTGCCTGACGAAAAACTTCAAAAATATTCATAATTACTCGTATCTGAGGGATTCGATCGGGTCCGATTTTGCAGCTTTACTTGATGGCAGGTATCCAAATAAAATTCCAATAAAGGCACAGATTAAGATGGCGTTCAGAACAGTCATCCAGTTTAAATAGGCCACAAAAAATTGATTAATAAGTTCGGTGATTCCAACCGAAAGCAGTACGCCAATCACACCTCCCACTAAACAGATGATGATTGATTCCATTAAAAACTGCAACAGAATCTCCCAGGACTTTGCTCCCACTGCTTTTCGTATCCCAATTTCTTTTGTGCGTTCTTTAACAGACACATACATAATATTCATCACTCCTATACCGCCAACAAATAGTGCCAGGCCGGTTAAGAAGATTCCAATTCCATAAATGGCTATTTTCATGCCTTGAAATTCCTGCTCAAACAGTGCGGCTTTATTTATGGCAAAATCATCATCATCCAACGGGTCGAGTTGCCGAATTTGCCGCATCGCTCCAATTACTTCATACTCTCCATTTATCATATCCTCTTCATTGGCAAATTGAACAGATAATTGGATACCGGAACGCAATCCATAGATAGTTTTATAGGCGTTGATAGGAATTACGATTCGATTGTCAGTATCCTCCAAACCAAGAAAATTCCCTTGTCTCTCCAATGTACCAATCACTAAAAACCGTTGGCCTTGAATTCGGATTTGTTTGCCTACCGGGTCTTCATTTTCAAAAAGGGCATCAACTACACTCCCACCTATTACGGCGACTCTTGCAGCTCTTTGTTGATCATTATCATTAAATGCCCTTCCATCCTCAATATTTAACCCTGATGTTTGAAAATAATTTGCTGTTGATCCGGCCAAATCCACTCGTTCAATCATTTTATCCTTATACCGGACATTTGACCTTCGATTTGCCGATGCAGATACTTCCGTTGCAGAAGGTGTAAACAGGCGTAAGTCATCAACATAACTAAGCTGCATTTCTCGCCGATTTCTGTATTCCCACCATTTGTATTCACCCCCGAATCCCCACGGCCATTTTTCCACAAATACCACATTCCGTCCAAGCATATCCATGCTTTCTTCAAAGGATCGGTCAATTCCATC
>JBGTFX010000271.1:0-7290 GCA_041747055.1 Balneolaceae bacterium | reverse complement strand
CAGCGTCCTGAAATTTTGGAATGCCACCGATATCAGGAATCAAACCAAGCTCATCAATCACGGATATTGTGGAGTAACGATAATTGACCATAAAAGACCCGCCCAGCCCGGGGCGCAGCGGACCTTCAAACGTAAAGTCCGTTCCGAGTATTCCCAATCCGAAAACCGATTCATAGCGCTCATTGTTGCCGGTTCTGAGTTTAACATCATAAATACCGGATAGAGCATTTCCATATTCCGGCGCAAACGCTCCGGTCATAAAATCGGATGTAGTAAGCACATTATTATTCAAAGTGCTCAGTCCGCCGATACCTGTTGCATTTTGATCCGCAAAATGGCTGGGATTGGTAATGTGAACTCCTTCAAGCCTCCATTGTACATATTTTGGTGAATTGCCACGGATAATAATATCCGTGCTACCATCCTGAGAATTGTTTACACCGGCAAAATTGGAAAGAATACGGGAGGGGTCATTAAAACCTCCGGCAAAACGGTGAGTTTCTTCAGTGGAAATGGTTCTGGAACTTACAAGAGACATACTATTGATGGATTCACCTCTGTGCAGTGCCGATACAACCATTTCATCCATGGCCAAAATAGATTCCTGCATTTCCAGTTCCAGAAAAACTTCCTTACCCGGAGTAACAATCAGCCCGGGAATGGTAAGGATTTCATAACCTATATAGGATAATTGAAGTGTAATTCGTCCGGTCGAAACCTGTTCAATTCTGAATTCTCCATTTCGATTGGTTACGGTTCCTTTCAAGGGGTGAGTACCGGTAATTATAACTTGTACACCGGTCAGGGGCAGCTTGCTGTCGGCATCAAAAATGATTCCACGAACGGTTTGATAAAGTTCCTGGCTTAATGACAGATTTGGAATCAGAACAATTAACACTAAGAAAAAAAACCTGCCCATTACTTTGTAATACTAATTTTGTTAAGAGCACAAAATTAGGGCTAAGCAATAAGCATATCATTGACTATCGTCAATAATGGAGATGAGTAACCGGATTTTGAGCAGTTGTTTTATTTGGGAGAGCTGATTCTCTTGCGAATCCGGCTCAATGATTCCGGTGTAATGCCAAGATAGCTCGCAAGCTGATACTGAGGCACACGCTGGATCAGATCCGGGCGATTTTCAAGTACATTCATGTAGCGCTGTATGGGGGAGGAGCTCATAAAAGAAACCAGCATTTCCTGGTATTTTTCCAGTTGTTCTTCGATTCCCGTACGACAGACAGATTCAAATTCCGGATACTTTTTAAACAAATCATATTCAGAAGAGATACTCATCATAGACAAAACAGTATCTTCGACGAAGGTCAGGTAATATGGTACCGGTTTATTTTGGGTAGTACTATAATATGAGGCAAACCATTGATCTTCCGTGAAGAAAAACGTTGTTTTTTCCTCCCCGTCCTGAAGATGATACTGCCTCACACATCCTTTTAAAATCAGGCAGCAGTCATTGAAGACCTCGCCGGGTTCAACCAAAACGGTTCCGCTTTTATAACTTTTAAAATGAATGGCACTAAAAATTTCTTCAATTCCCTCTTCGCTGATTTGCAGATACTCAGCAAGTGAATTCTTCATTTCCTTTTTATGCCTGGCTATCAGTGATTGATGCTCCTTGAATACGTCTTTTTGCCTGGTAGTTTTCATGTCACTAATTTATGGAAATTCACTCAATCATAGAAGATTATTTAGCCAACTGAATTACCACATTACCGCTTTTCATTCCTGTTTCGACATATAGATGTGCTTGCGGAATCTGTTCGAGCGTTAATTTTCGGTCAATAACAGGTTTGATTAAATCGTCCTGCGCGAGTTGTATCAGCTGCTCAAAATACTCTTTTTTGTAGGGTGCGAACTCAAAAAACACTTTTTTATCGGATGTGAGAGATGTCCAAAGGCCGCGAATCATTCCGGCCGTTGAGGGATTCCCGAGCACATAGCATCCTCCCTTATTCAGCGTTTTCAAGCATCCCGAAAAAGATGACTTTCCGGCAACATCAATAATCACATCATAGGATTGTCCGTTTTGAGTGAAATCCTCTTTCCGGTAATCAATCACGTAGTCAGCACCAATACGTTGCAGCATTTCCAGCTTTTCTGTCCGGTCCACGGCTGTTACTTCAGCGCCAAGTGCTTTGGCAATTTGCAGGGCGTACGTTCCGATACTTCCACCGGCTCCAATAAGTAATAAGCGGCTTCCATTAGAAACTTTGCCCTTTTTGAGAAAATGAAGTGCGTTTATTCCGCCAGTCGGCAGGGTTGCCGATTCGGCGAAAGTCATAGCATCCGGTTTTCGATAGATTGGGTAGGTTTCCGGCAGGCAAATATACTCTGCGTATGCTCCCAGCCGAAGCATGGTTGCCCCAAAAACAGGATCCCCTTTTTTGAATGTGGTAACTTTACTTCCAACTGAATCCACAACACCTGAAAATTCGCCGCCAAGGATTTTATTGCGTGGTTTAAAAATGCCAAGTATAAACCGAAGAGGCAGCCAAAACAGGGGATGAATATCAAAGCGTCTGATTTCACAATCGCCGGCAGTCACTGTAGCAGCATATATTTTTATACAGATTTCATTTGGCTTTGGAACAGGTTTTTTGATCTCCCTAAACTCCAGGCCTGATGAATCTCCATATTTTGTATGAATAATTGCCTTCATTTTAACTTGTGCATTAAATGGCTGATTTAATTGCAATCTATTTCAATGATAATCTTTCCCAGATGCCTGCCCTCACCGAAATATTGAATTAACTCAGGGATTTTGTCGAATCCGTAGGGGCCGTCAACAATAGGGCTAATTTGCCCCTTTTCCACAAGTTCAGAAATCAGGTCTAATCCTTTATTTGGCTTAAGATTCAGTACGCTCAGCTTTTTTCCGGTAAAAAGTGATATGAGCGAACCTAACAATAATATTTCGAACAATCTGTACATCAATCCTCCGACTGTGACATAAGTGCCATTTTTTGTGAGGGATCGTGCATATTTAAATACGGATCTGTTTGATTTTGTATCTAGGATAAGGTCATATTTTTCTCCGGTATCGGTAAAATCCGTTTTTTTATAATCCAATACGCTATCAAATCCCAGCGATTTCATTAGATCAAGTTTTTCGCCACTGTCGACGCCGGTTACCTTTACCCCATATGATCTCAGGATTTGAATTCCCAGGGTTCCGACACCGCCTCCGGCACCATTGATTAGAACTCTCTGTCCGGATTTCACCTTTCCCTTCTCCACAAGTCCCTGAAGAGCGAGTAATCCGGCATGTGGCAGGGCAGAGGCATCATTATAATTTATATTGGATGGCTTTTTGGACAACATTTTTTCCGGTATGCAAACGTATTCGGCAAATCCGCCAAATCCGCATTCCGACAGATCGGAGTAAATTTCATCACCGATTTTAAAGGAACTCACGCTACCGCCTACCGCTTCGATATTTCCGGAAATATCAACCCCGGGAATATTTATTGTTGGTTTTTTCAGACCGTATATCAAACGAATTACAAAGGGTTTGCCCCTGACCAACCCCCAATCCCAGTCATTGATGGATGCCGAGAGAATTCTCACCAATACTTCATCGTCCTTCGGAACCGGTTTTGCTACCTCCCCAATCTCAAGTACATTCGGTAACCCGTATTGCTTTAATAGTATCGCTTTCATTAGATTTTTTGATTTGAATTCAACCTTGCCGGTCCGGAGCTATCCGGCGTCCGGTTTGATTTCATGATTAGGCTGCATTTTGCGTGCCATCGCATAACAAAAAACCGGTGGACGACCGCCCAAGCCAAAGTACACAGGACGGCCAAGTTTACTACCAGGGTCAATCCCATCCAAATTGAACCCCGCCACCCGGTGAAGTTAAGGGCCAAATTGCCCGCTAGCGCGATAGAAACGGGCAGCCATGCCACTGCGGCACAAAACACAATTAAAGCCACAACTCGTACGGGCGAACCGGTAGGGCTTAGAAGGACGGCGACCGCTGCGGGTGAAATAAGCCCAAATGCAGCAATGGCGTTGCCTAAGGGCAGTCCACCTGGTAAAACGGTTCCGATAAAACTCGCTCCAGAGAGTAGAGATGAGACTGAGATCACGGCAATCACCAATAGAACAAAAACGGACAGGGCTTTCATGCTGATATAATTTTTTATTTACGGCCTAACCGATTGAGGTTGTGCTGCGGTGCATCAATTTTAAAGTTTAGAAATAATGCTTTCAAATCAGTAGGAAACATACCATTTGGCTAGGAAACTTTATTTTAATATGTATAAGTTTAAATGAATATGTAGTGTTACCGATTTTTAGAATTGAATAAAATTGAGTATTTCAAAAATAATTAATTGTTTACATTTAAAATTCCAGTTAACTAAAAATAAAACAAGAAATAAGATTACGGCAAAGTAATAGCTAAAGTTCAAGTTCAAAAAGGAATTTTTAGATATTTTGTATTTTAGAAGGCCCTCATCACACGTTACAAATATTCCCTCAATTCATCATTAAAAAAGTGGATTTAACTATTTCATTTCAACAGAAAGATACAGTTCGGAGAAATCGAAATATTGTATTATTGGTATTTCTAGTTGTATTCCAAATAATTATCACAGAATCAGTATCTGCACAAATACAAAGTATTTCTGATGTAATTATTCTTGGAGATGAATCTATTCCCATAACAGGGGAACAAACCGTGCTTGAAGGAATTGTTACCGGTGAAAAAGAAGACATTTCGCTACAAGGAGCTACAATATTTATTGATGAATTAGACAGAGGAACCACAACAAATCAAGAAGGGTATTTTCGATTATCCTTAGTACAGGGTATTTACACGCTAACTGCGAGATACATTGGTATGGAGGCCAAAACCCTTCGAATACGAATACATTCGGCAGACACATTATATATTACGTTAACTGAGCATGATCTGGGTCTTGAAGAAATTGTTGTAGAGGGGACTGCGTTCGGTGACATTTTGAGGCGTCCCATAACCGGTCTGACAACATCAACTATAAACGATCTGGAACAGCTGCCGCAGTTAATGGGAGAAATTGACGTGGTGCAGTCGCTTGTATCTTTGCCCGGAATTCAAACGACTGGTGAAGGCGCTTCCGGGTTTAACGTAAGAGGAGGGGGGGAAGATCAGAACTTGATATTAATGGATGGTGCTCCTCTTTTTAATCCTTCACATGTACTGGGTTTATTTTCTGTTTTTCATCCTGATGCAACCGAAAGTTTTTCGCTTTACAAGGGGCATATGCCGGAACAATTCGGCGGCAGGCTCTCTTCGGTGCTGGACGTAAAAATGAAAAGGGGTTCCTTCAATGAGTTTTCACTTCGGGGAGGTATCGGGCTTTATTCTGCCCGCCTGATGGCTGAAGGCCCTTTGGTTAACAACAGAACATCTTTTTTGCTCTCGACCCGCGGGGCTGCATCAGCAGCTATATTTGCTATTGCTGGTAAAGACAGGGATATGATTCGTTTCCCACTGCCCTCTGATGTATTCAATTCAAGGGCAGATTTCTATGACACAAACCTGAAAATTTCTCACCGTTTAAATGGCAACAATATTCTTGATCTTTCTCTGTACGGGAGCAGTGATTTTTTTCGGTTTTCGGATGAATTTGGATACTCCTGGAAAAACCGAATCGCAAATTTGAAGTGGGAAAGTATTTTAGCTGATGATTTTTATACGGATGCCTCTTTTGTTATCAACTCATACTCTAGCAATAATTTTACCCCATCAGGCCCGGAAAATTTCAACCTACAAACCGGAATTGGCTATGCACGCATTAAATCAAATTCTGTTTATACAGGATTTGAAAACCAAATTATACGTTTTGGCGGTGAATGGACACGGTATACCGGGCAAGATCAAAAACTGGAACCTTATACGGATGAATCACTCAGGCAGGTTGAAAGCTTGTCCGGAAATAATGGAGATGAATTTGGTATTTATGCCGGTAATGAGATTGAACTATCCTCCTCGTTTATCTTATCAGTTGGCGGCAGATTTGCACTGTTTACTCAAAAAGGCCCGGCAACAATTTATGAATATGCGGAGAATGGACCGATTACATTGGAATCTGCCACAGGTTCAACTGAATACTCATCAGGCGATAACATAGTTACTTATCGCGGTTTTGAGCCCAGAATCTCAGCAAGTTATACACTCGGTAATAATCAGTCCGTAAAACTCAGTTACAATAGGTCAAGACAGTACATTCATCAAATATCAAACAATACAACTCCCACACCTGCTGATCTTTGGCAGGTAAGCACTCCCCATATTCCTCCGCAACAGTCAGACAGTTATACACTGGGATATTATCGCCAATCTTCAGATAGTAAATGGGACTCATCAGTAGAGATTTATTACAGGGATATACAAAACCTGGTTGAATACCGTAATTTCGCAGAACTTTTCATGAATCCACAGCTTGAAACAGCAATTATGCCAGCAAAGGGCCGCTCACACGGAATTGAAACATCTATCCAAAAAAACAGCGGCCAGTGGACCGGGCAGCTTTCTTATTCTTTCAGCAGAATATTTGCCCGTACAGAAAGCGAACATCCCGAAACTACCATAAATTCAGGTGACTGGTTCCCCGTTGATTACGATCAGCCTCATAATCTGTTTTTGTCGGCAGTCAGGCAACTGGGGGAAAAGAGTGCGTTCAGCTTCAATTTTACCTGGAGAACAGGCCGCCCAATAACATCATTACGTTCAAGTTTTGTGGATTCAGATACTACAGTTCCTGTATTTTCGGAAAGAAATCAATCCAGAATACCCGATTATATCCGTTTGGATGTGTCATTTACCATTGCAGACAATATTTGGAAGAACCGAACACCAAATCCCGATAAACGCTTGACAGATAGCGTGAATATTACGCTTTATAATGTTTTAGGAAGGGCAAATGCTTTTTCGGTTTTT
This sequence comes from Balneolaceae bacterium, assembly GCA_041747055.1. Classification (GTDB taxonomy): domain Bacteria; phylum Bacteroidota; class Rhodothermia; order Balneolales; family Balneolaceae; genus SW132. The sequence continues at coordinate 344 of JBGTFX010000271.1, read as the reverse complement.
TATCAGCGCCCGAATGTATCCCCAGTTCCGGAGGCATTCAGGTTGAGTGTACTTGGAGCTGTTATTCCTTCCATCACATATAATTTCACGTATTAAATATGAAACGGAGTTATGCTTTTGGGCTGATTTTACTCTTTATGACAGCAACCGGTTGTATAGACGAGATATCTTTTGATTCTGAATTTAGTGAAAGACAGATTATTGTTGCAGGTTCTGTACACAACGGACCCGGGCCTTACACAGTGCGCATTGGAGAAACACACCCGGATGAAAACCTGCCTGTACCACTGAGTGATGCAGCCATTGAACTTATAGACAGCAACGGCAATCGTGTGGCTTTTTAT
>JBGTFX010000270.1:0-6257 GCA_041747055.1 Balneolaceae bacterium | reverse complement strand
ATACCGGCGTTATCACCAGCCTCTCCTCTGTCAAGCAGGCGGCGGAACATCTCAATTCCTGTTACCACACTCTTCATCGGCGCTTCCACAATCCCTACGATCTCAATCTCGTCGTTGATCTTCACCACACCACGCTCAATACGCCCGGTGGCTACTGTTCCACGTCCTGTAATGGAAAATACATCCTCAACAGGCATCAAAAACGGCTTGTCCACATCGCGCTCAGGTGTTGGGATCGTATTATCCACAGCGTCCATAAGCTCAATAATGGTTTTCTCAAATTCTTCTTCCCCGTTCAGCGCGCCAAGGGCACTTCCCTGAACTACCGGAATTTCATCACCATCAAATTCATAAGAAGACAGCAGCTCACGAACCTCAAGCTCAACAAGCTCCAGAAGTTCTTCATCGTCCACCAGGTCTACCTTGTTCATAAACACAACAATCTGCGGCACGCCAACCTGACGGGCAAGAAGGATGTGCTCGCGGGTTTGCGGCATTGGTCCGTCTGTGGCAGCTACTACTAAAATAGCTCCGTCCATCTGGGCGGCGCCGGTAACCATGTTCTTCACATAATCGGCGTGTCCGGGACAGTCCACATGAGCGTAGTGACGGTTCCCTGTTTCATATTCCACGTGGGCCGTAGCGATTGTAATTCCTCGCTCACGCTCCTCAGGTGCATTGTCAATATCTGCAAACTGCTTGGCAACTCCGCCGTAGGTTTTCGCCATTACAGATGTAATCGCTGCCGTCAAGGTCGTCTTCCCGTGATCCACGTGACCTATCGTGCCTATGTTTACGTGCGGCTTATTACGTTGAAATTGTTCTTTTGCCATGACTAGATCCTTTGTTAATTAGTTTATTTACCCTTGTTGTTCAATAATTTCAGTTGCCTTAGCAGCCGGTACTTCCACATATTCTGCAAATTCCATTGCGTAAGATGCTCTACCCTGTGTTAGAGAGCGAAGATCTGTAGAATAACCGAACATCTCAGAGAGAGGCACATTTGCTTTAACAACAGCACCATCTTTTTGGTTATCCATTTTATTAATAATACCACGTCTTCCGTTCAGGTCTCCAATAACATCACCCATGAATTCTTCAGGGGTAATTACTTCAACCTTCATTACAGGCTCAAGTAATTTAGGAGATGCTTTTCTTGCTGATGTTCTAAAAGCAATTTTTGCACAGATCTCAAAACTAAATGCATCAGAATCAACATCGTGGTATGAACCATCAAATACTCTTACTCCGATATTTTGAACCGGGTAACTTGCCTGAACTCCGCCTTTCATTGCTTCACGGAATCCTTTTTCAATAGAGGGGATATATTCTCGAGGAATATTACCACCCACAATTTCATTCACAAATTTGAAACCTTCACTGATGGTTACTTTTTTGTCATCATCCTCATACTCAGCAAAATGCTCAATAGGTCCGATTTCAAATTCCATATCAGCAAATTTACCACGACCACCAGTTTGCTTCTTGTAAACTTCACGGTGTGTGATTGGCTTAGTAATGGTTTCTCTGTATGAAACCTGTGGCTGGCCAACATTTGCCTCAACCTTAAATTCTCTTCGAAGGCGATCTACAATAATTTCGAGGTGAAGTTCACCCATTCCGGCAATAGTAGTTTGCCCTGTTTCATCGTCAGTTTTGACTTTAAAAGTAGGATCTTCTTCAGCAAGCTTAACCAAACCGGTAGTTAGTTTTTCAGCATCTGCTTTAGATTTTGGTTCTACAGCAAGCTTAATAACCGGCTCAGGAAATGTAATTTGCTCAAGTACAATTGGGTTGTCTGCATCGCAAAATGTATCACCCGTATTAACTTTTTTAACACCTACTGCAGCTGCAATATCTCCTGCTCGTACGATGTCAATATCTTTTTTGTCGTTGGCATGCATTTCAAGAATACGCCCAACCCGTTCTTTTTCACCCGTTGAAGAGTTCAGGATGTAAGACCCTTTTTCAAGCGTACCTGAATACACTCTAAAGAAAGTTAACTTACCCACATAAGGGTCTGTCATAATTTTAAATGCAAGAGCAGAAAACGGCTCATTTACATCAGGCTTACGGATCATTTTTTTGTCATCATCATCAGGATGAACACCATTTACTGGTTCTACATCAAGAGGACTTGGCATGTACTCAATTACTTTATCAAGAAGAATTTGAACACCTTTATTTTTAAGAGCAGTTCCACATAATACAGGAGTAATATCTCTTGCAAGTGTAGCTAATCTTATAGCGTTGTTAATTTCTTCTTCAGAAATTTCTTCTTCCATCAGATATTTCTCCATAAGAGCATCATCGTGATCGGCAATGTTTTCCAACATCAACTTCCGATACTCATCAGCTTTTTCCTTAAGGTCTTCAGGAATATCAATAACATCATATTTGGCGCCGAGAGATTCATCATCCCAAACGATCGCTTCCATATTGATAAGGTCAACGACGCCCTTAAAATTCTCTTCAGCTCCAATTGGAATCTGAATTGGAATAGGATTGGCGCTTAATTTTTCGCGCATTTGCTCTACAACATTGTAAAAATCTGCACCGGTACGGTCCAGTTTATTTACAAATGCCATTCTGGGCACTTTATATTTATTAGCCTGACGCCAAACTGTTTCTGATTGAGGCTGTACTGCTCCAACTGAGCAGAAAACTCCAATAGCGCCATCAAGTACACGTAATGACCGCTCCACTTCCACTGTAAAATCAACGTGACCGGGAGTATCAATAATGTTGATACGATTATCTTTCCAAATACAATGTGTTGCAGCAGACGTAATAGTAATACCTCTTTCCTGCTCCTGCTCCATCCAGTCCATAGTGGCAGCGCCATCATGTACTTCTCCCATACGGTGACTTCTACCTGTATAGAACAGGATCCGTTCGGTCACAGTTGTTTTACCCGCATCGATGTGCGCCATAATACCGATGTTGCGCGTTCTGCGCATCTGATCGATAACTTTTGGATCTACTTTTGTCGTTGCTTCAGACATTGTATTAATTGACTTTTAAAAATTTCTTAGAATCTAAAATGTGCAAATGCTTTGTTAGCTTCTGCCATTCTGTGTGTTTCATCTTTTTTACGTACCGCACCACCTTCATTCTTAGCGGCATCCATCAATTCTCTACTTAATCGCAGAGCCATTGATTTATCATTACGTGAACGTGAGGCATTAATAATCCATCTCATACTAAGTGCTGTACCTCTTGTTGAGCTAACTTCGATTGGCACCTGGTATGTTGCACCACCCACCCGCCTGCTTTTAACTTCAACAACAGGTGTTACATTACTCATTGCACTCCTGAATACTTCGATTGGAGCTTCACCTGTTTTTTCTTCAATAACTTCAAAAGCCTGATATAAAATCTTTCTTGCGACGCCTTTCTTGCCGTCACGCATCAGACTATTTACAAATCTTGTAACCAGCTTGTCATGGAAAATAGGATCTGGTTGTATTTCTCTTTTTTCCGCCTTTTTTCTGCGCATAATTTCTAAGGTTAAGAGATCTCGTGTTACCCTTTTGGTTTTTTGGTACCGTAGTGGCTACGACCTTGCTTACGGTCGTCAACGCCGGCTGTATCCAGCGTACCACGAACAATGTGATATCGAACACCGGGAAGATCTTTTACACGACCCCCACGTATCAATACAATACTGTGTTCCTGCAAATTATGTCCTTCGCCCGGAATGTAAGCTGAAACTTCCATTCCATTTGTTAAGCGAACTCTTGCTACTTTTCGAAGTGCAGAGTTTGGTTTCTTCGGTGTTGTGGTATAAACACGCACACACACGCCACGTTTTTGTGGACAGCTCTGAAGAGCAGGAGCAGTTGTCTTACTCTTCTTACTTTTTCTACCTTTTCGGATTAACTGGTTTATTGTCGGCACTTATTCACCTTTTTGTGTTCGTAAAATCAAGAGCTGATTAAGTTAGTGATTTTAAAATTTCGATACCAACTTTTTTACTAAAATAAATTCTAAAAAATCTCTTATCCTTTAATATCGCTTTTAAACCACTATCTTTTTTTCTGAACGCCTATTTTATGTGTAAAACTGTTATATAACAATATATCAATTTGAATTTACTCGACCTCCATAAACTAAGCACAAAACGTCTACAAGCACTTCAAGATTCGGGGATTGAATCGGTCTCTGACCTGTTATATTTATTTCCAAGAAGATATCTCGACAAATCAAACATCACTCCTATACAATTGTTGCGTGAATCAGGTGAGCCGGTAAGCGTGGTTGGCACTATTACAAATTTGACTGTTCAGGGATATGCACGAAACCGGAGACTTGAAGTCATTGTGAAAGACGATACGGGCTCTATGAAAGCCGTGTGGTTTAAAGGGTGGAAATATTTTATTAGTCAGTTTAACGAGGGCGACCTGGTTTCCTTGTTCGGCAAAACGAAACGGTATGGAAGAACATTGAGCATGGCTCATCCCGATGTGGATGTTTTAGACAAACCCGAAGACATTAAAAAATACGATACCCTGCTGCCCATCTATCCGAGTAACCAGCATTTTTCTAAAACCTTTATCACTAATAAAATTATTACCGGTTGGATCAAACAGATTCTCTCATCAACTCAACCCGGAGAATTTTTACCGCCCGAAGTTATAAAAACCCATAATTTCCCCGAACGCTCGAAAGCGTTTCACTACATTCATCAACCCACATCCCAAAAACAGCCCAAAATTGCACTTGAGCGATTTAAGTACGAGGAATTTTTTCTGTTTGAACTGAGCATGGCAAAGATGAAAAGCATTCAGCGCTCACGGGCAAAAGGGCATCCCTTGAAGCCGGGCAAATTCACCCATACGTTTTTTAATGATGTTCTGCCGTTTGAACTTACCGATGGACAAAAATCGGCATTGAGCGAAATCAAAAAAGATATTGCACAGCCCGTTCAAATGAATAGACTTATCCAGGGGGATGTGGGCGCCGGCAAAACAGTCGTAGCTATTGGAGCGATGCTGATGGCCGTCGACTCCGGTTATCAGGCAGCAATGATGGCCCCCACCGAGATACTTGCCGAGCAGCATTACTTTACCCTGAAGAAATTCCTGGAGCCTTTAGGAGTCCGATTTAGATTGCTGCTTGGAGGACAAAAGAAATCTTTGCGCGACGATATTCTCGCTGATATTTCAGGTGGAAACTGCAACATCGTAATCGGGACTCACGCGGTGATCCAGGAGAAAGTGAAGTTTAATAATCTCGGGCTAGCCGTGATTGATGAACAGCACCGTTTTGGAGTGAAGCAGCGAAACGAGGTTTTGCAAAAGGGAGACAATCCGCATCTACTAGTAATGTCAGCAACTCCCATTCCGAGATCGCTGGCCATGACTGTTTACAGTGATTTAGACATTTCTGTAATAAAAGATCTTCCCGCAGGTCGAAAACCGATCAAAACGGCGGTCCGCACCGATAAAGACCGGGAGTCGATGTATGAGTTTTTAGGGAAAACCGTAGCGGAAGGGGGACAGATTTATATTGTATATCCGCTCATCGAAGAATCGGAAGCACTTGACTTAAAAGATGCCACGATGGGATTTGAAAAACTGAAGAAGCGATTTCCTGATTTTAAAATCGGATTGCTTCATGGTCAGATGAAAGCCGATGAAAAAGAGGGAGTGATGAATTCCTTTTCTGCCTGTGAGCTTCAAATATTAGTTTCTACCACGGTCATTGAGGTTGGGGTTGATGTACCCAATGCCAGCGTGATGGTTATTGAGCACGCAGAAAGATTTGGTCTGTCTCAGCTTCATCAGCTGCGGGGACGAATTGGCCGGGGTTCGCGACAAAGCTATTGTATCTTATTACCGGGAGAAAAATTGAGCGAGTCAGGACGATTTCGCCTGAAGAAAATGATTGACACCAATGATGGTTTCGAAATTGCTGAGGCTGATCTTAAGCTGCGTGGACCCGGTGACTTTCTCGGCACCAAACAGAGCGGCCTTCCCGACTTTAAATTTGGAGATATTGTTGAAGACCGCTTACTGCTTGAACAGGCAAAAGGAGACTCATGGAACATCATCCAAAAAGATCCCGAACTTGAAAGTCCTGACCTGAAAAAACTGAATGTGGTTTTTAAGCCATATTTTAAAAAGAGGCTGGAGTTTTTTGGGGTTGGGTGAATTAACTTTAATATTAAAATTATACAGAAAATATTGCTTCTATTTTTTTTTTTTTGAGTTATATAACAATTCAACTATAACAAATCAGTAGTGTCCGGTAAA
>JBGTFX010000269.1:0-1721 GCA_041747055.1 Balneolaceae bacterium | reverse complement strand
TGTAACTCTGATGAAATTTTCATTCGAATCGATTCACTGTCTCTAAGTAAATCTCTTGTTTTAACCAATAAATCATCAAAATCCATTACAAAGTTTTTCTCTTTATATCTCTGATAATTTTGAAAGAGTGACCCAATGGTTTCAGTATTTTTTTTGAACTGGGGATAATCTTCCTCAATTAAATCATCAATACGAATTTGCTTGTTGATTGAGGTACTAAATATTGAATAGAGAGTGGATTTTTTGGGAAAGCGTGACTTTAAATGTTCTGCGTCAATTTGTCCACGCAGTAAATGTATCGTGTCCATCGCATCATAAGCATCAATAATTGTAAAGTTCTCAGGATACCCGATATGTTCTGCATGTTGATGAAGCAATTTACTGCAGAAATGGTGGAACGTCCCTCCTTTTACTCGACGGCATCGATCATCCAGAATTTGACTAGATCTACGAAGCATTTCTGACGCCGATCTTCTTGTAAAAGTCAGTAATAGTATGTTTGAAGCATTTACTCCGCTCTCGATGAGTCTTGCCAGCCGGAATATTAATGTTCGGGTTTTACCCGTACCTGCACCCGCTATCAACAAGGCCGGTCCTTGTTGGTGCATCACAGCATCAAACTGAGCACTGTTTAATAGTTCCTTATAATCGATTCTGTAATCTTCCGGCTTTCGCTGATCTGCTTTTTGAAGAGTAAATTTTTTCATACCCTAAACTATCAAAAATTTACGATATGTAAAATGTATGTATGAAGGTCGTAATTATTTAGGCTTCACAACGATATTAACGATACGACCCGGAACAAATATTTCTTTAATAATGGATGATTCTTCCAGATATTTTAAGATGTTTTCATGTCCTTTAGCTTGATCCAAAACGAACTGCTTATCTTTAGACTTATCGGCGTCTACGTGAATCTGAGCCCTTACTTTCCCATTGATTTGTACGGGAAACATCACGCTTTTCTCTTTCAAATAATCTTCATTCAGTTTCGGCCAATCACTGTATGCTATTGTTCCATTTTCACCTAGTATTTCCCAAAGTTCTTCGGCAATGTGAGGCGCGAAAGGTGAAAGTAATACAGTAAATGATTTTGCTATATTTTTTGGCAAGCTATCCCATTGATTTACTCCATTAACAAAAATCATCATTGCAGAAATTGCCGTATTGAAACGCATATTATCAATATCATCTGTTACTTTTTTTATCGCTTCATGAAGAACTTTGTTTTGGTCATCAGATGGATCAGAATCAGAAAGTTTACTTTCATGCTGATCATCTCCGGCAATTAGTCTCCAGGCCCGGTTCAAAAATCGATTTACCCCTTCAACACCTTTCGTACTCCAGGGCTTAACCTGCTCAAGTGGTCCCATAAACATTTCGTACAAACGAAGAGAGTCTGCTCCAAACTGATCAACGATATCATCCGGATTAACGACGTTGCCTCTGGATTTTGACATCTTATGTGCTCGGGAATCAACTTGAAAATCAGTTTCTTTGATGTAGAACTTCTCACCACGCTTTTCAACATCAGAATCTTTTACTTTTACCGTATCTACATCAGTGCTGCCTTCAATATTTTCAGCAGATATATACTTTCCATTCTTTTTGTAGGCTGTATATTCCATCTCACCCAAAATCATCCCCTGGTGAACCAGCTTCTGAAAAGGTTCTTTCGTGGAAACAACACCACAATCAAACAGAACTCTGTGCCAAAATCG
>JBGTFX010000268.1:0-4947 GCA_041747055.1 Balneolaceae bacterium | reverse complement strand
ATTAAGCATTGAATCCGGCAGACACGTTCACATTTCCCCAAAACCCGGCACAGAAACTCTTTTAAAATTTACCGCGCAGATATTGAATGATGGTGGGTAACTGGTCCCCCTTTGAAGGGGAAACCTGTCAGCACCAACTGGATCTGACAGCGTTGGGTTTTGAGGGAAATTGGCTTGTTTTTTTTTCAAAGTTACTGTCGCTGACAGAAACCCGGGGAAGCGCCGGGAATGCTGTCAGGTCGTTTATTAAGCCCCCTTCAAAGGGGGATTTTTTAAAATCAATTTTTAAGCTAATTAAACCTTAATGAACCACGATTTCCCAAAACTTAAAAACGATCTATTTCTACGGGCTCTTAAAGGAGAAGAGGTTGAACGGCCTCCGGTATGGATGATGCGTCAGGCGGGGCGATATCTGCCGCAGTACATGGTTCTTAGAAAGAAGTACACATTTTTTGAAAGGGTAGAATCCCCGGAATTGGCTTGCGAAATCACCATTCAGCCGATTGACGAGCTGGAACCGGATGCAGCCATTATTTTCTCTGATATTTTAACAGTTCCACAAGCGCTTGGTATTGATGTAGACCTGGTGAAAGGAAAAGGACCGGTTTTAGGCAATCCAATAAAAACGGTGGATGATGCCTTTGCCATATTAGCGGAAGATGTGCCTGAAAAACTGGGTTATGTAATGGACGCCATCACGCTGACCCGTAAAGAACTTAATGGCCGAGTTCCGCTGATCGGATTTGCCGGTGCACCATGGACCCTGTTTTGTTATATGGTTCAAGGCGAAGGGTCCAAAACGTTTGATAAAGCAAAGGCTTTTCTCTATCAGCACCCGGATGCTGCCCGACATGTAATGAAAGAACTTACTAAAGCCACCATCGACTATTTGCAGGCTCAGGTAAAAGCCGGTGCACAAACTGTACAGGTGTTTGATTCATGGTCAGGACTGTTGAGTCCGGATGATTTTAATGAATGGGCTCTCCCCTATTTGATCGAAATTTGTCAGTCCATCAAAGAGGTTCCCGTGATTCTTTTTGCTAAAGGCTCGTGGTATGCGCTCGAGCGATTAAGCTATAAAAGTGGAGCCGCGGCTCTTGGGGTTGATTGGACCATCAGCCCGGAATTTGCCCGTGAGAAAACACGGAATGAAGTCACTTTGCAGGGAAATTTTGATCCCACGAAACTACTTTCACCCATTCCGGAAATTGAGCGACTCACCAAGCGGATGATCGACCGATTTGGGACACGAAATTATATCGCCAACTTAGGGCATGGAATTCTCCCCCATATCCCCGTTGATCACGCCAGAGCGTTTGTAAATACCGTGAAAGGATATGAAAGGCAGAAATGAAAAGCTGTTGAAAATTTTCTTTTGAGGGTAGTGTTCGCACGTGCTATTCACTTTCATTCCCTTATTTATTCATTGTCGAGCGAATTCAATCTTTCCTCAGAGATACGCATTCGCACTCTGCTCGCCACTCTTTCTGCATCATTACGATCTTTTCTCTTTACATTCATTACAAGACGTCCCTGCTCCGCACCCGGTACTTCACTCATCGACTTCATCGTCTTCCCAATCAGTATAATTTTTGATCGGAAAAAACCTTTCTTCCACTCCATTTCTTCTAAGTTCGAATAAGGTATTCGCGCCTCTTTAAATCCCGCCTTTGATGTTCCGATTACCTCATCTTTTCTCTCAAACTCAAGGAGAATTGACTCCTCATATACACTCAAAAGTCCTTTCACCTCAATAAAACCCTGATTCATATTAGGGATTTCGAAGGCAACAGAGTAATTATACATGCCGTAAGTTCTTGATTCCATTGGTATTACATTAATAAATAAAAAAATTAAAGAAAACTGTAAGGAATTTACTGATTTGGGTTCATACATGTGAGAACAAGATACACGTAGATATAAATATTGAAATTTGCGAGCAACATTTTTCAATATCCTTCAAAAAGGCCGGAACTGATCTTCCGGCTTTTTATCTGCCAAAAGGTTTCCATTATGACAAAATTTATATCTTTCTTCATCTTATTGCTCTTTTCATTTTCAACACTAGAAGCTCAAGTAGTAATCTTTGAGGAAACTTTTGAAGACGGAAATCTCACACAAAACCCGGAATGGGCAGGTGATGTAGATAATTTCACTTTTTTTGATGACAATGGAAATACGTTACTCCGATTATCAGCTCCCGACGCGGGGAGTAGTCAGCTCCGCACTTTATCAACTACAGCCTATGGGATCTGGGAGTTTTTTATAGATCAAGATTTCCCGCCATCTAACTCGAATCGTGGCTTTATCTTTTTAGTGTCTGATCGCGAAGATTTAGACGGCGATGTTAACGGTTATGCAATTCGAACGGGTGAAAGTTCATCCCCTAATTTCTTTAGGTTGTTTAGGTTTACAAACGGATCGCCAACAGAAATTCTTACAGGGGAGCTGGATATTTCTGATGGAGGGCCATTCCAGGTAAAAGCAGAGCGCGACGACGATGGAACCTGGAGATTATTTGAATCAGCAGGGTTTGGATCAGAACCTCAACTTGCAGGATCAGCCACAGATAATACCTTTACTGAATCTTCTTACTTCGGTTTTCTGCTAAATTATACTGCTACACGAGCTAACAATTTTTATTTTGATGACATCATCATTACAAACACAGAGGATTTTGTTGCCGTCAGTGCTGATGCTTCAAGTGCTGCATCATTAGATATAACTTTCAACTACCCGGTTGGTGAAGCTAGTCTTGCCACATCCGGATTTCAAGTAGATCAAGGCGTTGGATTTCCATCATCTGTAACTCTTGAATCCGATTTTGTAGTTCGATTAACGTATAACAACACATTTGAAAATGGTGACTACACCATTACCATCAATGATGTAGAAACAGAATTCGGAGCGGTGATTGAACTCAATACACAGCTTGATTTTACCATTCAAAATCCATTTACCTCAAACGGTACGGAAACCATCAGTAACAGTGAAATTGACCTGTTTTTTACTGAAAGAGTTGACGAAGCATTTGTTGACCCTTCTAATTTTGAGATTTTGGGTGAAGGAAATCCTGATCAGGTTACTCAACCCGAAGCAGGTACCATTCGAATAGAATTTACCACTCCATTACCCTCAGGGAAATACTCATTAACTATCTCAGATATACAAAGTATAAACGGCTGGAGTTTGGAAGGTGATGATATTTTTGATCTGTTTATTTTTGATGAATTTGAAAATGGAGACTTGATCATCAGTGAATTTTTTTACCGGGTTCCAACTAACTGGCGTACGGCCGAGTTTGATCGTCCTCGTTATATTGAGCTGTTCAATCCTTCCAATAAATTTTTAAACCTTCGGAATTTTACTTTCAACGGAGAAGTAATCAGCTCTACGGATCTACCTATTTCTGCCAATGAATATTTAGCAATAACTCGCGGTAAATCGATTTTTCTTGAACGATTCGGGGAGCGTAATTTTTTTGAAGCGGAAAATTTTCCGTCACTCAGCCTTACCACAGAAGATCAAATTGTAGTTCGATCAGATAATGCCGCTATTGTTGATTCACTTTTTTACCGTTCTACTCTGTGGGGTGGAAACGGAAGATCGTTAGAGAGAAAATCTTTTAATACTCCATCTATATTTAGTGATAACTGGGGTGAATCAGAAGATGCTCTTTTAGGCTCTCCGGGTTTATCAAACACCGTTGCCATTCCAACTGAACCACCGAAGGTAGCGGAGGTAACTTTCCCCGCTCCACGTAAGCTTCAGGTTAAATTTTCACGTGCACTTTCACCTAAATCCTTGCAGGATTTAAGCAACTTTAAATTGACCAATAATGCAGTATTTGAATCTATAGAGTACAATATAGAAGATCGAAAGATTCTCATTTTTAATGTTGAGGAAAATCTTCTTGATCAAACAGATTATAGTTTTGTTTATGAAAAAGTGGATGATATTTTCGGAAATAGTATTTCCGGTAGTCAGGAATTTAACTTCAGATTTCTGAATCCATTTCGGGTTTTAAGTGGCGATGTAGAAGATGACAATTATGTGCTTGTACAATTTACCCAGCCGTTAAATATTTCTACTGTATCTATCTCTGACTTTCAACTTAGTGACGGCACGCGTCCAACTTCCATTGAATTTATCAATTCAGAAAATGTACGGCTTGGCTTCCCCGAAAAGTTCCAAATAGGCTCGCATAGCCTTCTCATTAACGGCATCACAAGCATTGAGGGCTGGACCATTGAATCCGACACGGTACTGGACTTTTTTGTCTTTGATGATTATGAACCGGGTGATATCGTCATCAACGAGTTTATGTATAATACTCCGGATGGATATTCAAAATATGTAGAGCTTCTAAATACATCCGACAAGATCCTTAATCTTCGTAATTGGGAATTACGCCGTGCAGCGGGAGCAACAAATAATGGTGGAGTGATCAGTTCAATTTCATTAGCCATAGAGCCAAATGGATTCCTGGTCATTGTCGAAGATTCATCCAGTATGTCTGAAAGCTTTGGAGTTGGGAATTGGTACCAAATGAATAATTTCCCGGGAATAACTCAAACACAGGACGATGAAATCCGGCTTTTTGACAATTCAGGAAATATTGCTGATTCACTGAGGTATGTGAGATCAGAATGGGGCGGAACAGATGTTGCACTCGAACGCAGATCAGTAAATGTAGCGACTCAGTTTGTCGAAAACTGGGGTGAATCACCTAATGAACTTTTAGGCACTCCGGGTTCAGCCAATGAAGTAGCCCAAGATCTTACCCCACCCAAATGGGAAGATTTGGATACAGTGGGAAATAAATCTTTTGTACTTCGATTTAACGAGCGGCTGGATGAAGAAACTGCCGGTCAGGCAGACAATTACTCCATAAAACCCCAATTGGGAATTCTACATATCAACTTGAACAGAAATATAGTTGAGATT
>JBGTFX010000267.1:0-3975 GCA_041747055.1 Balneolaceae bacterium | reverse complement strand
GAGATCTGTCCGTTAGACTTTTCTTTGATGTCTTTCGTAGATGTTTTTGCTGATGAAACTTCTGACATACTTAAATCAATAATTTTTAATTGGAAGCGATTCCAAAAGATAATGAAAATGATGCTCTAGTAGTAATTAACCCAAACTATATTACGGAGGTTTCATTACTGCCTCATCTGAATGCTGATATTGCGATCAGACAGTTTAAAACAGGGTTAAAGCCTCTTTTTAAACAGTTTTTGGAGGTGAATTATCTAAATAGCTGATTGTTCTTTGTGGAAACGGAATAACTATTCCCTCCCTGTCAAAACGCTTTTTAATACTTTCTGTTACATCACACTGCATCACAAACGCATTTGGGGCATCTGCAGCCCACGCCCAACCCCTCATCATAACTGAAGAATCACCCAACGAAAGTACCCTTACCGTAACCCGGGGAATTCCGGCTTCAATATCCGCCTCTTTTCTTACATCTATACATAAAGGATGATTTTCTATCACTTCCTGCATGATTATCCTTGCTGTATCAATATCTGATCCGTAACTAATTCCAACATCAATAAAGCGGCATATCTTGTCGTCATTATAGTTTGAGTTGATCAGAATTTCGTTGCTCATCACAGAATTGGGAATGATTATCCGTTGATTTTCGAAATTACGGATGATCGTGTGCCGCAGGTTAATATCTTCTACCACACCTCTAAGAGAGTCTTTTAGAGAAATTCGATCGTTAATTCGGTAGGGTTTAAACATAACAATAAAAATACCGCTTATAATATTCCCGAGCGCTTGTTGTGATGCAAAACCAATCACTATAGCCAAAATACCGGCACCTGCCAGCATCGACTGGGCAATGTGTCTCAAAAATGGCACGTTCCACATGGCAAAACCGAAACCAACGATATAAACAAGAGCGGTGAGTGTGTAGTAAAGGAATTTGAAGTTCGTAGGGTCATTCTTCATTACCGTTTCGTTACTCTCAATAAATCGTTTAAACGATTTTTTTAGCAACCAAGCTACTATGAAAGTGGCGAAAATAATTGCGACTACTGTAACAATCAATAATACTTCCGCCATGAAGTCAGTCCAAATAATTTCCATGTTCTTATCTCTTGTCTATGGGTTCGTCCGTTTCTTCAATCCTATCATTTTCACCGTCAATGATTGAATCGGGTAAAATAGATTTAAAATCCACACTTACTTCAGAAGTAAAACCCTCTCTTACCGGGATATTTCTTTGCAGGAAGTATGGCTCCGGAGCAACAAATGGATCAATTGAACCGGTATCCCATCTTCCATTACCATTAATATCTCTATAAACTCGGGCGTTATATTGTAGCGGAGGCAAATTATCTATTTCAATTGAACCTACAAATACGGTATCAATATCCACTTTGCTGGTATTATTGCTTAATAAAAGTCTATTCTCTGTGGTGGAATTTTCTTCATCAATTGTAAATTCTATACTTCCAAGTTGATTTCTTTGCCAGATTTCAGGCCGAAACGTTGCGTATTCCGTTTGATAAGGATCCCAAACCCGAAATTCATATCTGGTACCCCCTTCCCAAATTACACTCGGGCTGATAATTAATTTATTTCGCTCAATTTCAATAAATTCCCAGTCATTTATTTCCTGATCACCCTCAATTATCCGTAATGAATCAACTACCGAATCATCGTTAATAAATTTAGAGTACGTGATTATTAATGGTTCATCAATAAATAAACCATTTCCGCTATTATCTTCAATTAATCGTAATGCTGACGTATCCGGTTCAGCAGAACCGGAAAAACCCTGAACAGCGCTACGTAATCTATTTCCGGCTTTATCGGTAAATCCGAAAGGTTCAATCAAAAATGTCTGGTCCTCCGGTAAGTTCTCTAATGATTGAGCAACTACCGCCTGTGCATCATCTATACTTGTATAAAGTGGATAGGCAGTTGTAAATTGTTCACCCAATGAATCATTAATTACGATATAGGCATCATCATTCCACTCTATAGGTTCAGAAAGTCGCAACCGTAATCGTGACTCCGAAAGTAAACCTACTCCATCTACCCTGGGAGCTATAGTATCAGGACGTTGTATATAAAGCGTTCCTAAATCGAACTCTTCACCTTTAATTACTTGAAACTCTTCAATATGAAAGGGTTGAGCAAATTCACGGGTTCGATCCCATATTCTATTCCTGTTTACATCATCAATCCACAACGCTTTATACCTGCCTTCACTCAAATAGGAAAAATTCACCACCCCGCTGGTATCTGATTGTGCAAGGTAATTTGCGGGCTCAGATAAATCGGCCGGTATTCGATAGAGAAAAACTCTTTCGCCGGATTCCACACTCCCTTCTTTAGAATCTCTTAATCTTGCTACTACATTACCGTCATCTAATTCGGGGCCTGTTGAGAAAGCAAGTTCAAATGGCGCTCCCATTTTATTATTTCTTGTATCGGTAACGTTAGCCCCTAATTGCACAATAATAGTTGTATTATCAGGTAATTCGTTTTCAAATTTAACTGTAGCAGATTTCCTGCTAAAATTAACCTCAAATTGAATTCCAATATTTGGTTCAATTGATACGTTTTGACGAACAGAATTACGATCCACAAATTTAGAGAAAGCGAAACGAACTTCGTTTCCTTCAAAATTGACCGTACCGGTTTGCGGGGAGGTTCGTTCAACAATTGGACCTTGTCTATCAGGTGGACCACCTGATGGAGCGATTGGTGTTGCACAACTTCCGAGCCAAATCAATGCAAGGAGTAGCATAAATATGCGATAAAACAATTTATTCAAATCGTCGTATATATGAGTGAAATTAAAGATGAATATAAAAGAAATAACGCTCAACCTTTACCTGGATTTTACTGATTTTATATCTTCTTCATTCATCAAACATTACATAGAATAACTACGAGTGCAAATAACACTAATTAAACATTTTCATCTTCATCTGATTATCCTTCTAATTCTTTTAGGTGGCTGCGCGTCCTATTCACTGGATAAAGCACAGAACAGTCTACGTGATGATTTTTCCACTAAAAACTATGAAGCCGCAACAACAGAGCTTGACCGCTCTGAACGCAAAGAAATATACAAGAAGAAAGACCAGGTTCTTTTGAATCTTGAGCGCGGAATGGTTAATCATTTCTCCGGAAATTATGAGGATAGCAATAAATACTTATCGGAAGCGGAGTTGGGGATTGAAGAAAATTTTACGCGAAGTATAAGCCGTGGTGTACAATCCATGATAGTAAGCGACAACAGCTTGGTATATGGTGGGGAAGATTATGAAGATGTGTATATCAACGTTTTTAAAAGCCTCAACTTTATTCATCAAAACGATTATGAAGCTGCACTGGTAGAAGCACGAAGAATTTCTTTTAAGCTGGAAGGTATTGAAGCCCGTAACAGGGGTCTTGCCGATATGTTTGCGAAATCTGATTCTTTATCAGAGGCAGAATGGAAACCTGGAAAACGGATCGTTGAAAACTCAGCACTTGGTCACTATTTGTCCGCAGTACTATATGCTAAAACAGGCCGATTCGATAACGCGAGAATCGAAACAGAGCGCACGTTCAGAGCCATTACCGATCAACAAAACGCCTTTAACTTTTCAACGCCACCGAGACGGGAAATTGAAAAAATTCAGCAGGGGAACGAATACAATTTACTAATTACCGGATTTTCAGGCCGGTCTCCAATAAAACAGCAGAATGATGTCCGTCTCTTTGTGGGAAAATACAGTACATATGTGAAAATTTCATTGCCCTCTTTGAAGCTCCATAATTCTTCTGTTAACCGAATTGAAGTTGTTGTAGCTGACACATTAGTTATTCCAACTTTTGTAATTGAGGAGATGGATAAAGTTGCTGCCGATGTTTATAAAGTTAAAGAGCCGTTGATATATGCACGTTCACTGACACGTTCTCTTATAAAAGCTACCGGGTCTACGATTGCTACCAAAGAAG
>JBGTFX010000266.1:0-1956 GCA_041747055.1 Balneolaceae bacterium | reverse complement strand
CTATTGCTTTAACCCATTTAAATCTGTACGAGGGTAATTCCCATTCTCATCCTTTAGTTGATACTCCTCGTTTTCGGGGTCGTGATCAAACACAAATCTAACGCGTTCTCTGGGTTCACTATCGGCTACAATATCACTGATTCGGGCTCGGAAAATTTGGGCTTCCTCGTTATTCAAGCCATATCTTTTTTTTGCAATTGAAGTGGCAAAACGTTCAACTCCTCTTCGGCGATGATGCACGTAAACTCTCATAGGAACTACCCAATGATCGTTATCCATATAACCATAGGTGTTGTACAAGGTGACTTCGTGTTCATTGTGGCCTGTTAATCCGCTTAAAGTAGAGCAGTTAACCATCATGAAAAGAAATGATATGAGGAGTAAATATTTTGTCAATTAACTGTGGCTGAATTGGTAAAAACGTTGGTTTTAATCAGTGAGCCTGGTAAGGAAAAATCCGAGGTTGTCTAAAAAAGGTGTCATCCCGTCCCGAAATCCTTCGGGACGCTCAACTTTTGAACGCGAAGCGAGATCTCATGTCTCTAAACAAGGCAGGAGATGCCGGATCGGGGTCCGGCATGACGTAAAGTTTATAATTTCTTTTTTACGCATCCTTTTTGGACAGCCTCAGACTCTTTCCCAAAATTTTCATCTCGAACTACCTAAATTTAACAAACTGAGTTGGATTTAGTGGAACACCTTCTCTGTGGATTTCGAAATGAAGATGAACACCGGTTGATAATCCCGTATTTCCGGCGTCTCCCACTCGCTGACCACTTCGTACTTTTTGTCCTTCACGGACTCTAATTTTATCTAAATGGGCGTATATTGTGGAATATCCGTTTCGATGCTGAATTTCTACCATTTTCCCGAAACCACTCCCTACACCGGCTTTAATCACCACTCCACTGGCAGCGGCAAAGATTGGTTTTCCAAGGCTTACATTTAAATCTACTCCCTGATGAGGGCGAACACCCCTCTGTCCAAATCCGGAGGTTACCCGGGTGGTTTCACGTAAGGGTGAACGAAATTTTGTAAATCCAAAATCCAGCGCTAATGGCAATCTTCCGGTTTCGTTTATGTGATTTACTCTTTTCTTGGAGCGGGTTCTACTGTTTAAAGGGATGCTAACACTTACTCCAACTTGAAAAGAGTAGGGTTTAAATTCCATAGCATTAATTGCAGGATTTATATCCTCGAAAGCTGCCGGTTCAAACCGTTTTGGTTCTAATAGCTGTTTTTGAATATTTGCATCGAAGCGCAAGTAACGGAATGGGTAATATTTTATTCCACCGGTTAAGGCTGTAAGCAGTCGGCTAGATTCTTCTACAGGCGATATCCAGGCCGATTCTCCTTCCGCAGTTATTCCACGAAACCGTAAATCCCACATATGGCCGGATCGAATGCCTGCATACGCACCTAATTTATTCCATTGCATGCCCAAATTTGCACTCACGCCAATCTGTTCAAAGTCGATAGGGCCGCCAAATAGCACTGTCTCCTGATTGTTTAGCAAATAATCTGCCTTTGCAGAAATGTAAAGCCTGTAAAGCAGATATCTCTCTATTTCCACTTCTACAACTCCTTTCTGTGTTGAGCGGATTCCTTCGGTAAAATCAGCGTTTTCTTCGTAGATCAATCCAAAATTCTGAATACCATAACCTGTGGAATAGCGCCAGTCTTGAGCATCGGAATTAGACCAAATTCCGAAATTGAACAACATCAAACAGAAACCAAAAACCAGCCATTTTTGAAACTCTGCGTATTTATGAATTCTCATATACTCTATTTGTACGCGATTTTACCTGTAGTCATGATACACATTTTTGGGCAGCAGGTTCGCCACTTTCTCCATCTCCTTTTCGGAGTTGGAATCATCAAAAAATCCAACAATCTCTTTTAACTGATCCCCGGTTCGTACGCCCACCACCGCTGATGCTACCGCAGGATGGCTTA
>JBGTFX010000265.1:0-2505 GCA_041747055.1 Balneolaceae bacterium | reverse complement strand
GTACTCCCTATTGAACAACAAATTCAAACGGAAACCCATCCCGGCACAAAAGTTACCCTGCAACAATCGGTCGTAGATACATTAAAAGCCATCCATCAAACTTATCCCACCAACCATCTCATCCTATCCCGCCTTTCCAATGCCAATGGCAGCCTAGCCTGGTATTATTTATTCAACCGCCAATTTGCCGAAGCGGAGCAAGCCGCCGCCCGGGGCTTGGAAATCGACCCGGATCAGGAGTGGATCCATACCAACCTGGCGCTGGGGCTGCTCTTCCAGGGGAAATGGGAGGATGCGAAAAAGGTGTACGGATCCTTTAAAGGGAAAGCCTATGACGCCCAAAATACCTGGGATGCCATTTTTCTACATGACCTGGATGCGCTGGAGGCAGCGGGCATTGGGCATCCGGATGTGGTTAAGATCAGGGCGTTTTTGCGGGAGTGAAAACAAGTTTTAAAATAACTAATTTTCATATTAATTTCTAATTTTATCATTGAAGACAGATCCGGATTTTTTACAAAAAGTGAGTAAACTATTTTTCCACGCTCTATAAAGGACAAAAATATATGGAAGGCATAGGAAATGATCAGATACAAATGAAAAAGAGGAATGCGGGTTTTTCGGAAGAAAGCCTTTCTAAGGCGAAATATCCTGAAGGGAAGAATTATTGTCTGTTGATAGCCATTAATGAATATGCCAATATTGGGCCCTTGGCAAATCCTATACTAGATATTGAAAAATTTCAGGAAGTGATTATGAAAAAATTTGATGAATGCAGAGCTGGTGATGGGCAAAGTGATTGGATATTCGAGATATTAAAGGAACAGGACTGCACCCGGCAGAATATTAAAGACAAGTTAGAGGAGTATATCGAAAAAATAACTTGTGAAGACAACCTGGTACTTTATTTCGCAGGGCACGGCCTTAAACCTAAAGATGAAAAGCGAAGAACATCGGAGCATCAAACTTATTTCGCACCCTATGATGCGGAGCTGGAAGATGATTCTAAATGGTTACGGTGGACTACCCTTATTGAAGATTATTTTTCTTACTTCGAATCAACTTGCTTTCATTTCTTGCTTATTGTTGATGTATGCTTTGGAGGCTCTTTGCTTTACCTTTTGGCAAAAATTAGCGGCGCGGAAAATAACGGGCGGGTTCCGGCGAGGCAAAGAAGGGACCACCTTTGTTATGACCTTCCCTCCCGGTATGTAATTACTTCGGGCCGTACAGAAGAAGTGTCAGACGGTCAAAGAGGTGAACATAGCCCCTTTGCTCGTATGCTGATAAATAAACTTGAAAAAATTACAGATTTTGAGGTGCCTCTGCCCTGGCTTTTTGAGGAGGCGAAAAAAGACTTTACCAAAGAATACCCTGATGCCCCACCGCCCCAGATTACGCGATTTGGTAAAAACAACCAGGGAGGGCAGTTTGTGTTCCGCAGGCCGGGGGCAGGGATGATTAACGATATTGAAATAAAATTAAGAGATGCATTTTTCGACATAGATTTCAAGTATCAGAAGGATGATTTCATGCACGGCATTAAGATTAGTGAAGAGAAGATTGGAATGGTCGTTTTGAACGGAGAGGAAAAAGATGGTGTCGAGATTTTATCAAAAGCTTTAATTGCTTCACAGATCAAAAAATTGGGTTTTCAATACAGAGTTGTGATCGATGAACTAAAGAGGGAAAGCGAAAGTAAAGACGAGATTAGGGAAATACTAAACGATAAGGTATTTATTAAAATCGACGAGAAAACCAGGAATAAGGCCAAGCGCTCACTGATCAAGGATCTTGAGCAATTGGATAAACCGGTGCTTCTTTTTTTAAATGTTCCGAAGAAAACAGAGCATATTAGTGGAGTACCATTGAAGCTGGCGATGCAAAGCATTAATAAATTTTGGACATCGCTCCATCAAGAGCTGAAGGATGACGGCCGTCTCGCCGGCATCAAAAATTTCTTGTTGATTTTTATCCTCAACAGATGGTCTGAATTCCCGAAGGATCTTTTAACAGAAAAAGAGGGTGGAACTTCTATGGATGGAGCACCATTTAAACAAATTATTCTTGATCCGCCTCGTAAGTTGGCTGCCAGAGACCTTAGAATTTGGTGGGAGAGAATAGAATGGGAAGAAGAATTAGTGAAAAAAAAATATCCCGGGTTCGTTATTGAAATCCCCTTTGATCATTTTTCTGAAGAAGAATACCATGTCGGGAAAGCTGCCGAAAGGATATGTCAGGAAATAACGCTGAAGGATTTCTTTATCAAGCTGACTGATTTGAAAACTATAATTGTCTAAACCAAATAACCTGAATGAAATGGCGGAACCCATACTTTTTCCAAGGAATCCCGAGAAGTACAAGTTAAGTTCCCCGGTAGATGGAACTGTACATTCCTATTCCTATGATTTGAAAGTCGATAAGAAAAACGATTGGGATCCCAAAGTATGGACCCCAAAAGACCTAGGTAAGAACAAAAAAATTTACATTCAGCCTTACCTTTAT
>JBGTFX010000264.1:0-12699 GCA_041747055.1 Balneolaceae bacterium | reverse complement strand
ATTTCTAAAACTTCTGCATGTTAGCTTGTAAGTATGTTTTATTTTCATATTGATCTGTTTTTTACTGCTAGTGTGAAGCAATTGAGGCATCAGGTATTACTTCTACAGATCTCTTCTCTTGATTTACTGTATTGTTTACTTCCTGAAGGCTAACGTTTAGCTTTTTTATGGTAATATTTTGGCGGGCTGCCATTTCTTTTAACCGCTTTAAGTTCTCGCATTTGATTTGATCATCACAAATCAAAATGCTGTCAATTCTTTTGCTAAATTCTGTCTTACACAACTTCCAGTGCCCACCTAAAACTGGATATCCATAAATTATTTTACCCTCAAGTTGTGGATCATCATCCAAAAACCCGATCACTTTAATTCCGCTTTTTCGAGAGTTAATAATCTTGTGAAGTAACATTGTACCATCTTCTCCTGCTCCGTAAATCAATACATTCTCTCCGGATTCTTTATCCCTGTTAAACCAAAAACTGAGCGCCTGATAAGTCATTCTAAATCCAAGCACAAACGTTAACAGGAAATAGAAATTTAATATGAGAAACTGTGCAGAGATACTGAAAGGTACCACTCTCATCATCATAAGAGTAAATGCTGTGGCAACAGTTGCATAAACCACCGAGCCGAGAATGTTCAACACGTTTCCGATGCCAAACTGGTTCATTTTTTCCCGATAAAGACCGGTTATCCAAAGCGTAGCAAATTGAACCGTTAGTAATACGACAAGTGCATTTTCGAAATTTAACAGATCGACCGAAGCAGGATTTATGCTTCGCACCAATACATAACTCAGCGAATAGGCAGCGGTGATAAAAACAATATCAGCCAAACGTATTAATGCAGAACGATTGAGTATCCATTTCTCGTAGAACGGCATCATCAAACCGTTATTAAAAATAGCCATCTCGCGATATCGAAGCTTTTTGATGCCTATAAAAAGTGTTGCTAATAACACAACAGCAATTGCGGCTGATCTTTCAACCGTTTCAATTTGCGTATAAAGGTAAGCGCTAACTGCAAAAAATATCGATACGCCATACAAAACAAGTACTGTGTTTCTGTGGCTCAAACCTAACGAAATCAATCTGTGGTGTATATGAGATTTATCGGGGGTAAACATGGCATGTAAACGTCGAGCTAATGATTGTGATTTACCATCCGGATTTCTGTTCAGATAGCTGCCAAGCAGTCTTCTAATCATCGATACAATGGTATCTGTTATCGGAAGTGCCAGCACTAAAATTGGAAAAAGAAGTGCAAATCCTGTAGTTAATTTCGTTGTGCTTTGGATGGATAGAAGCGCAAGGGCAAATCCTATTAATAAACTACCTGAATCACCCAAAAAAATCTTTGCCGGGTTAAAGTTATATCGTAGAAATCCAACAAGTGCACCCGCTACTATTAGCGACAAAATTGCTACAACAAACTGGCCTGACACTGCGGATACTGAAAAAATTGCTATACATGCAATTGTAGCTACACCGGATGTGAGCCCGTCTAATCCGTCAATTAAATTAAATGCATTTGTAACGCCAACAATCCACAGGATAGTTAGTGGAAAATCTATGACCTCCACATTTAAAACGCCCATGTCCAATGGATTAGTAATATTTGAAATTTTAAATCCTGCAAAATAAATAATCGAGGCCAGCAGGAGTTGAATGAAGAATTTCACCTCCGGTGAAAGGGATTTAAGATCATCCCAAAAACCCATCACAAACAGGGATAGAAAACAAAATCCTAATATTGCGGTACGGTTATTGTCTTCAATGATGCCGGTAAAAAGATCCGGAAACAGAAAAATTACGACACCAATAGAAATTGCTACACTGAGGAAAATTCCTAAGCCCCCAATTCTTGGCATCTCATTAGAGTGTATTTTTCTTTCATCAGGCGTATCGGTTGCATCAATTATTTTTGCAAATCGAATAACTAATGGGGTAATCAACAGTGAAAGTATAACCGGTAATAAAAAAGATATAATAAACGGGCTAATCATTGTCTCTCCTGATATTTATAGGTCTCTGATCGTTTTACAACTTATAGGGAAGCTTCCAGTTCATAGAAAATGGCAAATGGTGGCTCTCTATTACTTCACCATGCGAAAGTACCGCACCCTGTATAATGGCATTTTTTAGCTGCCTCACATTTCCGGGCCATGAATACAAAATGCACTCATTTATTGCTTTTTGCGACATATTTAGGTTACTCCAGTCCGGCTCTGACTCTCTTGCCTCTTCCAAAAATGTTTTTATCAATAGTGGTATATCCTCCTTTCTCTCCCGAAGCGGTGGCAACATAATTGAGACGGGATTCAGTGATTTTAGCAACTTACTCCACACCTCTGTTTTTGTTAAACACTGAAATGCATCCTGGCTGATAGATATAATAAGCCGGGGAGATAAAGCCGGATTGTATTTAAAAAGCTGTTTACAACCGCGAATATAGGAGTCAATTACGTTTAGCATAAACGAACTGGATAACTCCGAAAACTGATCAAGATATAATATTCCGCCCCCTGACTTTTCCAACACATCATACTTTATTTGCAGGTGTTCATTTTCAAAATAAATATGCTCCCAAAACGCTTCTTTAAACTCAGCCTCATTTATATCAATACAATAAAAAGAATGGAAAGGCCCGCCTGACCGGTTGCTGTAATTATGGATAGCATGCGCCAGTCTTTTTTTACCGACACCAATTTCTCCTATTAAAATTACATGCTTTTCCAGTCGGGCTATACTTTTTACCTTTTTGAAAATATCTTTCATTAAAGAACTATCGGTATTAAATCCACTCTCTTCCTGTGAATTATTTCCCCGCTGTGTAAGATTTTCAGGTGAGGATATCATGACGTTAAAATTGAAAGGTTAATCCCAGTTGGTGAAAGTTTTCTCCTCGAATATTTCTTGGTGCAACCATATAGTTAATGTTGAAATATCCTCCCGTATCGAAGCCGAGTCCTAATCGAGGAAGAAATAAATCTTGTCCTATATGAAATAATGCTCCGGTTCGAATAGAAATTGCCGGAACAGGCAGGTATTCAATCCCTCCCTTATACCAAATACCATCCTCTCCGAAACGCTTTTCATTTGCAAGCGAAATGCTTAGAAATGTTCTTTTATCAGTTGTAAAGCGAAATGTAGATCCCAAATCGAGGGTTTGCCCCAACCGTTGATGGAACAAAATGATTTCATCTCCCTCATTGATCCTATAGTGCGAATCCCTACCTACCCCCCTTACTGCCAATCCATACGATATATTTTCGTTAGGGGTATATACAAGTCCAAAATCAGCAAAATAGGTTAAGAAGTTTGTTTCATCATTAAAGGTATATGTAACACTTTGGAGTACTCCCATGCTAAATACACTGCTGAAAGCATAGGCATAAGCCAATTCTGTAAAATACTGCTCAACATCCGGCTCGGGCAGCCGTGCCGATCCGAGGTAATTTATTCCATCGTATCCATTTGTTGTTGCTCCCACTCTTGCTGTAAAATGGTGTTTATCCAAGATTATTGAAGGGAGTGTTATATCGTGCTGCATCAAATTTGTATCCCAATTGTGGTAAGAATTTAAGTGCATTTCCCTGCCGTTGTTCAATATTCCGGACAGAGCAGGGTTTATTCCAATAGTGGTATTTCCAAATGCATCAGCAAGAGTTGCATTTCCAAGTGATAAAGTACGTACATCGAATTTTTGTACCCGCAATGAACCCTCATTATCAGCATCAGTTTCAGTTTGTGCCATTGCATTTGACTGACACATTAAAAGAATTAAGAAGGTTATTAATGTATGAATAGTAAATTGCGCTCTTTTATTCATCATTATCTAAAGACTCTAAAGATTCCAAAGAGGACTACTACATCACGCAAAAACTCTGACATTTCCCGTACTACATTCTCTTTTCTTGGCACAAAAACAATATCACCCGGTCGAACCATCAATTCATTGGCATTCATTTGGCCCGTTTCCAGGTAGTCCAGTAGATTAAGCTGCACATACGATTCAGGCATGTTTTGCCGATACAACTTAACTTTGCTTAAATCTGCCATCTCTGAATGCCCCCCTGCAGTTGCAAGAATTCGAAAGATGGAGGTTTGATCGGCTACAGAATAATTATCAGGGCTCGAAACCATGCCAATTACAGATACAATTAAAGAGTCTGTATTTCGAATGGATACTGTAAGTAGAATTTCTCCACGTACATACTCTTCAAGCTGACGTTCAAGATCTCTTTCAAGTTCCTCTTGTGTAAGTCCGACAACCCTAATTTCTCCAATAAGAGGAATGGCTATTGTTCCCATTCGGGAAACTGTAGTGAGTGTGTTAAAATTTGGTTGCTCCCAAACAAGAATCTCTATTTCATCACCGGGTCTGATTTTATAAGATAAATCTTCGGTTCTTACAGGTTCAGCAGTTATTTCTGAAAATTCACTAGGTCTTTCAGTACTTAATTCTCTTGGTGATGAACACGCCTGCACCATTATCATAAAACAGACAAGGAACAAGATGCTGGAAGTGGATTGCAGTAATTTTCTCATAATAATTGAGTCATTATAAAATTTGTTTAGTTGTGGGGGTTGCCACGTAGTAGACAACAAATGTGCCAAACTAAATTACAATCAGTTTTATACGCTTTAAACCTATTATTTTCAATAATTTAACGCCCATCACTATAAGTGGGCTTTTTATAAAAAAATTCATAACTAATACTTTTAGGGAATTATATGCACACCAACTTATTCGGCTTGAGTAAATACGAATCGGATTAACAAGAATACCCTTATCGATAAGAGAGAATTAAAAATTTATTGAACCACGAATAGGGATTTAAAGCACCTTAAGGGCATTTATAGAATAGATTCAGATTTGCAAATCAACTTTGGCATAACAATTGCAAAACTACGGGCACAACGTATAAACATGTTTTCCACTACTTAACTTTAGATGATTATGTACGAAATGAAAGACATTGCCCAGGATATCAAGAGGTCAATTAAACGCCGTCTCTCGTTACTCATTGTTACGCCTATATTCTTTGTCGTGGCAGCGGCAGTTGCTATCTATTTTTTAGAGCCGAAATATGAATCTAATACAACCCTGTTAATTCAGAAGGATGATTCATTAAATCCGTCTGTTCTCTATGAAATGGGTGTAGATCGTGGTTCCGATGATCCATTGCAGACTCTAAATGACATTATATACAGCAGGTCTACTATTGATTTGTTAATAGACACACTCGGACTTGCAAGCGAAATTAAAACTGAAATTGACAAACAATCTCTGATTGAACGTACTCAAAAGAGAATTTCAACGGAGTCGAAGTCAACCGACTCATTCGAAATCAGCTTTTTACACACTGACCCGGAAAAAGCAAAAGCCGGGGCGGAATTTCTTACCAATCATGTTATCGAAACAAAGCATCGTCTTGCAGTTCGTAAACATGAGGAAACCGTAAATTTCTTTACCGCAAAACTGGAGGAGCTGGAGTCCATTGTCGGAAAACAAAGAGATCAGGTAGTAACCTCTACTTCCGAACGGTTGCGAGATTTACCAAGCAATGCCGAGGCATTACAAGCTCGGTTGAGAAATATAGACGATGAGCTTGATTCAATTGAATGGAGATTGATGCAAGAGGAAGAAAAGTCAGCAATTCTCAGCGCGTTTCAAGCCGAATCGAATATAAGTGATGCCATCAGGCACTTATACAGACTTCCCCTTTCCGATACACAATTTGGCGGTGAATTATCTGACTTGCTGAATGAATATGAATCACTTTCTCAACAATTTACAGAAAGCTACCCTCGAGTTCGTGTGCTTGCCGATCAAGTGAAACAGGTTGCAAATAGAATTCCGGCCACATTAGAGTCTAACATTCGTCGGCTTAGGTCTCAAAAAGATGATTTAAATCAACAAAAAGAACGTGTAGTAGATAATATGCAACGATTTTTTGTAGCTAATCAAAGAGCCAGTTCTCAACAATCTGACTTCAGTATTTTTGAAGGTTTGCAAAACGACATGAGATTGAAATTAGAGCAAGCTAAAGTGAATCGTGATCTTGGAAGACAGATAGAAAATCAGTTTTTAATTTTAGATGCTGCAAGGGTACCGGAGGAGCCGGCAAGCCCTAATAAACCGTTAATCCTGGGCATTGGTCTTATTATAGGGCTCATAATGGGAGTGGTAGCAAGTTCGGCAGCGGAAATGCTGGATACAACTCTTCGCGATGAAGAAGACATTCCGCACGAGAAGCCGATAATAGCGTATTTAACTTAATGGAATTTTAGAACACCATGAGCAATAAAAATATCTTTAAAACCACTGATGCAGAGGATGAAATTGACTTAAAAGAAGGAGAAGTTTCGAAAGAAGAGTCTTCACTTTTACCTGTTAATATCTCTACTACAGCTGTTACAAAGCTAGACCGAAAAACCATTGATGCAAAGCATTATAACAGTTTTAACTTTTCGAAACTGGCATCCGTTTTTGGAAATTCAAAAATGACGATCGGTGTCACCAGTGCAAATAAAGGAGATGGAAAAACCTTAGTAGCAGCCAACATGGGAGTTTCACTTGCCAGCGGTTACAAGCAAAAAACACTGCTGATAGATATGAATTTCTCCCGGCCGAGTTTGCATAAGGTTTTTGGCACAAAACTTTCCCCTGGAATTGCAGAAGCAATCTACTTCCAAAAAATCAGAGTGATTCCGACCAGCATCAATAACCTTTATTTAATGACCGCGGGAGATTGTAAAACACTAACACCGGGAATTGAACACACTTTGGTTGTGCGGCAAATTTTGTTTGCACTTAAAAATCACTTCGATTTTGTGATAATAGACATGAGCTCGATTCTACCAATCAATGATTTCCCCATTCATTTTATAAATGAAATTGATGGTTTAATCAGCGTAATAGACAGCAAAAAAACCAAAAAGGGAGAGTTTAAGAAAATCTTTAAGCATCTAGATGAAACTCAGTTCATTGGGTATGTCTTTAATCGGGTAAGTAAATCATGAAAATCTTGCTTGGCATAATCTTCTTTCACCTGCTGGTGATT
The DNA here is from genome assembly GCA_041747055.1 of Balneolaceae bacterium. Lineage (GTDB taxonomy): Bacteria > Bacteroidota > Rhodothermia > Balneolales > Balneolaceae > SW132. The sequence goes on along the minus strand of JBGTFX010000264.1, from coordinate 5,630 downwards.
TTTAGGGCTAAATTTTCGGTAGGTGACGAGATCCCCTATTTATCCACCATTATTATTACAGTACTTCTGGTTGTCTATGTCGTGGTGATGTTATTTTCCATGGCTCCTCCCGAACAATAAAAACCGGAAAAATGAATACGACCAACTATCCAATTTCCGACTGGGTTTATCAAAAAATTTTATTATCTCCACTTGGCTTAGATCGCGAAAATGCAATTATCTTGTGGTTACTAATTCTTTTTGCCTCAATGTTGAGCGGTGGGCTCTATCTGTTTGATGGAAATATCCCTCTCGTTGTGGGAATCATGTATCTAACTTTCACACTTTTCCTAAGCGTTTTCAGGATTGACTATAGCCTATACCTATTCATTTTTACAGTTCTCCTTTTTGATCAGTACCCCATACCGGGATTTCCGACCATTACCCACGATGTACGTTTCTTCAGCAACCTGAAAGAAATTCCCTATGTCCCCTTTTTTGAGGCAGGGATGATCAGTCCATTTGAAATTCATTTACTTTTCATCACACTTGCCTTAGTACTCCATGCCAGCATCAAAAAGAATTTTGTCTACAAACCCTTAACTGTATGGGCTGCATTTCTGATTTTCTTTTTCTGTTTGGTAGCCGGTTTTGTAAATGGTCTTCGGGGAGGAGGCGATCTGCTTATCGCATTATGGGAGGTTCGGGCTCTGATGTACCTTTGTTTGATGTACGTAATTGTCCCCCAGATAGTAGATACAAAACGACAGATCTATATTCTTTTCTGGATTATTATAATTGGCATTACAATTAAAGCACTACAAGGAGTGGTAAGATTTATCGATCTGGGTATTACAACCGGTGGATATGATGTACTTACTAACCATGAAGATCCCGTTTTTATGGTAACCGTATTCATCTTGTTTTTGGGATTTATTCTATACAAAACCGGGAATAAGCAACGTAACTGGATATTACTTTTCTTGCTGGTTTTGTTATTGGGATTCTATGTTGCGCAGCGCCGTGCTACCTATGCATCACTAATGGTTAGTGTAGCCACGTTTATCGTTGTCCTTCCTTTTTTAAAGCAAATTCAATTTATGAAGTACTTCCTCCCAATATTAATTGTATTGGGAGTTTATGGTGCCGCATTTTGGAACGCCTCAGGATCCTATGCCAGGCCGGTCCAAATGATAAAATCCGGGTTTGTAGAACCCGAATTAGAAACCAATTTTCGGGATTATTCTTCGAATCTTTACAGGGATTATGAAAATTATAATCTTGCACAAACCGTAGTCAATAATCCGGTAGTGGGAACAGGGTTTGGAAAAAGATACGATCAACCCATTTCGTTAGTAGAAATACGCTTTACTCTCCGTGATTATATTCCCCACAATCAAATCTATTGGGTAGCAGTAAAACTTGGCGCAGTTGGATTCTTTGCATTTTGGTTCTTTTTTAACTGCTATGTAGCCAAAGGAACTCAAATATTTTACCGCCTAAAAGATCCCTATTTAAAAGTTATTACACTGGTCATTATCATCGCTGTCATTAATCAAATGGTGGTTTCTTTTTTTGATTTACAGCTTACCTACTACAGAAGCATGATTTACCTGGGCTGCTTGATGGGACTACTCCCGGTAATTAACAAATTAGAAATAGCCGATCGATACATTGAAGCTAATAACACTGGTGCTTCTAATGAGTGATAAATCAGCAAATAAAAGAATAGGAGAATCCATTGCCCAAAATGTTTCCGTCATGTTTGGTGCCCAGGTTGTAACCTGGGGATCCAGTTTTTTACTTCTCTATTTTTTACCGCGATACCTTGGGCCTGAAGATTTTGGGCGCCTTTATCTTGCCCTCTCCATTAAAATGATGCTTGGTCTTCTAATCGATTTTGGAGGCAATTATCTTATCCCAAAAGAAGTGGCCCGATCGGAAAGAAAGGGGTCCCGTGTTTTAAGCAGCTATATAATGCTGCGAATTGTCCTTTGGATTTTATCTATAGGGTTAATTATGCTCTTATCAAATCTTTTGGGCTATTCAGAGTATGTACACCTTTTAATTATAATTTTAGTAATTGCAAAACTATGGGAAGGAGGCACATCGGCCTTTAGCGCTTACTTTCAGGGAATTGAACAGATGGAATATCCTTCCATCGGAAAAATTGTGGAAAAAGTATTTGTAGCTTTGGTAGCTGTGGGCGCTCTTCTATTAGGAGCCGATTCTATCATTATTGCCGTTGTAATGACTGTAGGTGCACTGCTAAACCTGATTGTAATTTATTGGTTTTCAAGAAAAGTTGTGCGGGTCAGCTATAAGTTCGATCCCAAAATCTTTTCGCTCCTGCAGTCGGGGATGCCGTTCTTCCTGTTTTCTTTGTTTTCTGTAATCTACTACCGCATCGACGCAATGATGCTCGCCTCTATGACCACCGAAGAGGTTACCGGTTGGTATGGAGGCGCATTTCGCTTTTTTGATATAGTAATGGTACTCCCTCTCTTATACAAAACAGCCATTTTCCCTGTATTCTCGAAACTTTGGGATAATACCGAAGGCGTATTAGAAACAACCGTTGGCCAAAGTGTACGGTTAATGGTCATTCTCGGCATTCCAACGGCCGTTATGGTTTTTCTGTTTGCAGAGCCAATCATTCATTTCTTTATGGGGATTCAGGAATATGGCCCGTCCGTTATTGTACTCCAAATTTTTGCCGTCAGCATACCATTTATTTATATCGACATCATTTTAGGAAGTGCACTTATGGGAGCTGCAAACAAACAAAAAGCATGGGCAGTAGTAGGCTTAATTGCCATTTTTGTGAATATCTCGATCAACTATTTATTGATTCCCTATACCCAAAACGTTTATGGAAATGGTGGCATAGGCGCTTCTATTGCGACACTTATCACGGAAATATTTGTGATGGGATCTGCCCTGTATTTACTGCCTGATGGTTACCTGCAATCATTTAGGGCCAACTATGTTTTTAAGCCTGCTGTGGCAACCATTCTAATGACAGCACCTGTGCTATTCTTGATTTTTTACACCCCTCTATACTGGATGTTAACCATGATTTTGGCCGGAGTCTTCTATATAGCAGGATTACTTTTGCTTAAAACGTTTGATGATGAAGAGCTGGGCCTGATAAAGAACTTTATATCTACAAGTCATAAAAAACTAATCTTCCACTTTAAGTAAAACCTATGAAAGTATTATACATCATCCCCTACACTCCGGTGAATCCAACCTTTGGGGGTTCTCTGCGGATCTACCATATACTGGATCACCTATGCCGCCATCATGATGTTACCGTTGCCGGGTTTAGTATTCCGGAAGACGAAAAACGATTGGTGAAAAACTTCCCTCAGCTGGCAGGTAAAACTCATTTTATTAAATCACCCGCATTAGGAAAATCAGCCCGATGGGTTCAATTTAAATCTCTATTTACATCTCACAGCTACTGGCATCAAAGTACACGTTCGGAGGCTTTCCAAACCCTGCTCGATAAATTATTAAAGGTTAATTCCTTCGATATCATACAGTGTGAATTTCCGTCCTTAGCTATGTACAGGTATGAAAGTGATGCCATAAAAATTATCGATTGCCACAATGTGGAATTTGACAATTTCAGAAGAATGGCGAAGGTAAAAAACCCTTTAAAAAAAATGTACTATCGCCTCGAATCCTACAAGTTTTATCAGGAAGAAACAGCTATTTGCAAAAAGCAGGATGCACTATTTGTTACCAGTGACAGAGATATCTCTATTTTTGATGAAGAAGTACCCGAGGTCCCAAAATACCTGGTGCCAAATGGGGTTGATGCAAGTTATTTTCTCCCCTCTAAAACCACTCCAAAACCCTACTCCATGATATTTGTAGGCATGATGAAGTATGTTCCAAATTATGATGGTATGATTTACTTTTTGGACGAAATTTTTCCAAGAATACAAGAGCAATTTCCCGAAGCCACCATCACCATCATCGGGAAAAATCCACCCACTTCGATCACCCGAAGAGCCGGGAAAAATGTGATCGTAACCGGATTTGTGGAAGACACCCGCCCATATATAGAAAATGCATCTGTTTATGTAGTTCCTTTGCGGATGGGCGGTGGTACCCGGCTTAAAATCATCGAAGCTCTTTCCATGAAAAAGCCTTTGGTAACCACTTCTATCGGCTGCGAAGGAATCGATATTGAAAATAAAGAATCTGCACTTATTGCAGATGACCCCCAAGAATTTGCAGATGCTGTAATGAAACTTTTTTCTAACAAAGAACTTTGCAAAAAACTGACCGATTCCGGCTATAAAATTGTAATCGACAAATACCGCTGGAAAAGTATAGGCAACCATATAGATCTCGCCTACGAAGAATTGATAGAGAGTAAATTAAATAGAGTTGAGAAAGAAGCACACCACTATGCGACAAACGGAATAATTTAAATTAATAACAGAGAGCAAGTTATGGATGATTTAACAAACGTATTAACGCGAAAAGAAACAGCTATAAATCGAGAGATAAACAACAAACCAAATTTTAAAATTTCTATCTATAAAGAAATCAATGTATTAGATCGTTTATATACTGAATGGAGTGATTTAGCAGAAAAATCAAATCAACCCATTTGTATGTCGCCAGAGTGGATGAAAACCTGGTGGAAGCACTTTGGGAGCAATAAACACCGCTCTCTATTTATTATTACAGCGTATGATGAGGATAAACTAGTTGCCATTTTCCCCTTTTATAAAGGGTACTCCAAATTGGGTGGTAAAGTTATAGAACAACGGCTTCAACTTATCGGCAGTGGTGGAAGCCAAAACGAACAGTTAGGTTTTTCTGATGATTACGGCATAAGTGACTTCCTCGATTTTATAGTAGATCCTGATTATGAAGATTCCGTTGCTGATTTTTTTATTTCGCTGTTAAAAGCATCTGATCTCTCCAAGCATCAGATAAAATTTCATCAGGTTCGGGATGATAGCTTCATCAAACAAAAACTTTATCCAAAACTGGAGCAAACCGATTACACGGTTACGTCAGAACACACTGATACTTGCCCATATATTGATTTAACCGAAATTGATTCGCTGAAAGAATTCATTAAAAAGCGAAAATCCAATGCGAGACGACGTTTCCGACAAACACTTCGAGCTGAAGGCCCTGATAAATTATATGAGATAGAAAGAGCCCAAAAACCGGATGATTTAGCCGATATGACCAGTAAATTAATTGAGCTTCATCAAAACAGGTGGAATGATATTGGGTATCCCGGAGCTTTTAATGACAACCGGTTTGTCGCCTTCTTTAGAGATATTGTTTTCAGTTCGTCTCAAACCAATAGGCTTTGGTTTAAACAGGCAACGGACGACAGCGGTATTTGTGCCAGCAGAATGCTTGTGTTATACAATGGGCGATATTACGATTACATGACCGGATTTGACGACAATAGCCCCGCAGCAAAACGCAGGCCCGGTATCGGCCTGCTTTTAAATCTTATTGAAGACGCTTTAGAACAATCTGTTGATAGAATAGAGCTATTACGAGGTTTAGAGGAGTACAAAATGGACTTTACCAATAAGACCTCCAAGAACTGGAAAATTATTATTTCTGCCAGTGACAAACAGATGATTGGGATGAAAATTCCG